>NZ_FXYI02000056.1:0-18522 GCF_900184915.1 Clostridium sp. HV4-5-A1G
GAAAAATATAGTTAAAAAGGATTATAGTATAATTGTATTTAATCTTATATTAATTTTGAAAGGAGAAACGAATATGAAATTAATGGAACAAATATGGAATATGGCAAGAGCTGACAGAAAAAAAATTGTGCTCGCTGAAGGTGAGGAGGAAAGAACTCTTAAGGCTTGCGAAAAAATAATTAGCAATGGTATTGCTGATATAATTTTAATAGGAAATGAAAGTACTATAAGGGAAAAAGCATCAAAATTAGGAGTGAATTTAGATGGAGCTGAAATAGAGAATCCAGAGAATTCAAGCAAACTCCAAACTTATGTCAATGAATTTTATGAATTGAGAAAAAAGAAAGGAATAACCTTAGAAAAAGCTGATAAAATAGTCAGGGATCCTATATATTTTGCTACGATGATGGTTAAACTTGGAGATGTAGATGGACTTGTTTCGGGAGCTGTACATACTACAGGGGATCTTTTAAGACCCGGCCTTCAGATAGTAAAAACAGCTCCAGGAGTATCAGTAGTTTCAAGTACATTTATAATGGGAGTTCCAGATTGTGAATATGGTGATAAAGGTCTGCTGCTATTTGCAGATTGTGCAGTAAATCCATGTCCAGATGAAAATGAGCTGGCTTCTATTGCAATAACTACGGCAGAAACTGCAAAGAAATTATGCGGGATGGATCCAAAAGTTGCGATGCTGTCATTTTCAACTAAGGGAAGTGCAAAACATGATTTGGTCGACAAAGTGGTTAATGCAACTAAGATAGCTCAAAAGGCCAGACCTGATTTAAAAATAGATGGAGAGCTCCAACTGGATGCAGCCATAGTGGGAACTGTTGCAAATTTAAAGGCTCCAGGCAGCGATGTAGCAGGAAAAGCTAACGTACTAATATTCCCGGATATACAGGCAGGGAATATAGGATATAAACTTGTGCAAAGATTTGCTAAAGCTGAGGCTATAGGACCTATATCACAGGGATTTGCAAAGCCGATAAACGACTTGTCTAGGGGATGCAGCTTTGAAGATATAGTAAATGTAGTAGCAGTGACGGCCGTTCAAGCACAAGGTTAAAGTAGATTGGATCTATTTACAAATAATCATATTTAATATGAAGCGAAAACTTAATTATAAAGTGGGAGGAAGTTTGGAATGAAGATATTAGTAATGAACTGTGGAAGTTCATCATTAAAATATCAACTTATAGACATGAAGGACGAAAATGTTCTGGCAAAGGGACTTGTAGAGAGAATTGGAATAAAGGGATCTATTTTAACTCATAGGGTCAATGGTCAAAAACATATTGTAGAGCAGCCTATGGAAGATCATAAAGTTGCAGTAAAATTAGTTCTTGATGCTCTTGTGGATAAAGAATACGGTGTAATAGATGATATGTCGGAAATATCTGCAGTAGGCCATAGGGTTGTTCATGGCGGTGAAAGATATGCAAAATCTGTACTTATAGACGAAAAGGTTATGAAAGCTCTTAAAGACTGCATACCACTGGCGCCATTACATAATCCACCTAATATAATAGGTATAAATGCGTGTAGGCAATTAATGCCAGATACACCGATGGTTGGAGTATTTGATACGGCTTTTCATCAGACGATGCCAGATTATGCTTATATGTATCCTCTTCCTTATGAATTGTATGAAAAATATAAAATCAGAAAATATGGATTTCATGGTACTTCTCATAGATTTGTATCTATAGAAGCAGCTAAATTGATGGGAAAAGATATAAAAGAACTTAAGATTATAACGTGTCATTTGGGAAATGGAGCTAGCATATGTGCAGTGGATAAGGGAAAATCGGCGGATACTAGTATGGGATTCACACCCCTTGCGGGGCTTGCCATGGGAACTAGGTGTGGAGATATAGATCCAGCTGTAATACCATTTTTGATGAATGCAACAGGTCTGTCTATAAATGATATTGATGTAATGATGAACAAAAAATCAGGAGTGCTTGGAGTTTCAGGAGTTAGCAGTGATTTTAGAGATGTAGAAAGTGCAGCTAATTCCGGGAATAAGAGGGCAAAACTGGCATTGGATCTATACTATCATAGGGTTAAATCCTTTATAGGGGCTTACGCTGCGGTTTTGAACGGTGTAGATGCCATAGTATTTACAGCAGGGCTTGGGGAAAATTCAGCTACCAGCAGGGCTGCTGTATGCGGTGGACTTGGTTATCTTGGAATTAAAATAGACCCTGAAAAAAATAACATAAGGGGAGAAGCATTGGAGATAAGTACTTCTGATTCAAAGGTAAAAGTATTTGTAATTCCTACAAATGAGGAACTCATGATAGCCAGGGATACCAAGGACATAGTGAAAAATCTTAAATAGGATATAAAACTTGACTTTTAATGCTCATCTCTATATAATAAATTGTGGCTAATGTATAGAGGTGAGTATTATGGAATTGAATATATCGGAATTATTTGATAAGGATGTATTATCAAGAGAACTTGAACTTACAATAGAAGATGAGGGGTTCTACTATGGCGGGGAGTACATGAAATTTCTGCAGCCCATGAATTTTAGTGGAACTTTAACTAGGGCAGAGGATGTTTTTATATTAGCTGGGAAATTACATTGTTTGTTACAGCTCACTTGTTCAAGATGTTTTGAAAAATTTCCATATGCTGTAGACATATCTATTGCTGAAAAGTTCACAAATAACGCAGTTGGAGATGACGAAATCATCTTCATAAATGGTGATATAATAGATATTACAGAAATATTAGAGAATAATATTATATTGAGCTTGCCAATTAAAAGGCTCTGCAAAGAAGATTGTAAGGGTTTATGTCAAAAGTGCGGCACTAATTTAAATTATTCTCAGTGTCAGTGCAGAGATGATGATATTGATCCAAGATTGGCAAAATTAAAAGATATGCTTTTTACTGATTAAGGAGGTGTTTACTTTGGGAAATCCAGCCGGAAAAACTTCAAGAGCAAAAAAAAATTCGAGAAGAGCACAGACTTTTAAACTGAACTTACCGGATTTAGTTGAGTGTCCTCAGTGTCATGAAATGAAACTTGCTCATAGAGTATGTAAAAATTGTGGATATTACAAGGGCAAAGAGGTTGTTGCAACTGAAAATTAATAAAAGAAAGTCCTGAGGCTTTCTTTTTTTGTATAGATAAGACAGTATTTATAAGATTGGTTAGTGTGTAAAAGGGGAGAGGATATATGATAATTGCTGTAGATGGGATGGGGGGAGATTTTGCACCTTCGGCTGTAGTTGAAGGTGCAGTTGGAGCTGTTAAAGAAACTGATGTAGATATAATAATAACGGGCAGAGAGAAGAAAATTGAAGAGGAGTTATCCAAATACAGTTATCCTAAAGATAAAATAAGTGTTTTAAATACTCCTGAAATTATAACCACTGAAGAAGCGCCTGTTATGGCAGTTAGAAAGAAGAGAAATTCAAGTTTAGTTAAAGCACTGACTCTTGTAAAGGAAAAAAAGGTAGATGCAGTTGTATCGGCAGGAAGCACAGGAGCCTTTATGGCAGGTGCTACTTTAATTGTAGGTAGAATCAAAGGTGTTGACAGAGTGGCGCTGGCGCCTGTTATGCCGGGAAAAAATGGAGATTTTATGGTCATAGATGCGGGAGCCAATGTGGATTGTAAACCTCAATATTTGCTGCAGTTTTCTCTTATGGGTAAAATATATTTGGAAAATGTTTTAAAAAAGGAGAATCCATCTATAGGACTCATAAATATAGGTGTGGAAGAGGAAAAGGGAAATGAGCTGACCAAAAGTGCCTATAAGATTTTAAAGAAAATGGATTTTAATTTTGTTGGCAACGTGGAACCAAGGGATATTGCAGCGGGAGATATAGATATATTAGTCTGTGATGGAATGATTGGAAATACTGTTTTGAAGATGTATGAAGGTGTGGCACTGAATTTGTTTGAAATGTTAAAGGCAGGAATTATGAAATCCTTTAGAACTAAACTTGGTGGAATTATGCTGAAGCCGGTTTTTAGTGAAATTAAAGGTAAGATGGACTACTCTGAATATGGAGGGACAGCTTTCTTAGGTTCTAGGGGTATATGCATAAAAGCCCATGGAAGCTCAAATGGGAAAGCATTTAAAAATGCCATAAAAAGGGCTGTAGACTGTTATGACAATAAAGTTATAGATAAAATAAAATCTGAAATAGAAAAGATACCTGAAATTGAAAGTGATAATATAAAAAAGCAATAATATAAATATATTAAACTCAAATACTTAAAAACAAAATTCACTGGTATTTATTGTTGACGATACATAAGTTATGTAATATTATTTATGTAGAAAATTTTTTTGGAGGTGGAATTATGATATTTGAAAAAATACAAAAAATAATATCTGAACAACTTGGAATAGATTCACAGGAAATAAATTTGGAATCATCTTTTGTTGACGATTTAGGTGCAGATTCACTTGATATAGTCGAGTTAATAATGGCTCTGGAAACAGAGTTTGATTTAGAAATACCTGATGAGGAAGCTGAAAAAGTAAAAACAGTGGGAGATGTAGTTGAGTACATAAAAGCTCATACTGAAGAATAGATCAAATACCTTAAAGTCCCGTTTGAATACGGGGCTTTAAATTTCAAAAAGAACGCTGTGTTTTTGATTTCTTGTAGATAATCAATTATTGTATTATAGTGAATAAATAAGATGAACTTATTCTTGAATTTGATTTTATAGGCATACAGCGGGTAATTTGCTGTAAATTGAAGAATAAATTCCAAAAGGAGAAATATGAATGGATGAAAAAACAAATTATATTGAGAATGTAGAGAAAAGGTTGAATATATGTTTTAAAGATAAAGAATTGATTGAAATAGCATTGACCCATAGTTCCTATGCCAATGGAAGAAAAAATGTAAAATTTAATGAAAGGCTGGAATTCTTGGGAGATTCTGTATTGCAGCTTTGTATATCAGAATATTTATTTTCAATGTATAAAAATAAGCCTGAAGGTGAGCTTACTAAAAAGAGATCCCTTATAGTTTGCGAAAATTCTCTCTATGAAATAGCCAGGAAATGGGATATAGGGAAATACATAAAAATGAGCAGAGGGGAAGAACTTACAGGGGGAAGAGAGAGAACATCCATACTTGCAGATTGTGTGGAAGCTATTATTGCAGCAGTTCATGTGGATTTTGGATATGAGAGGGCCAGAAAATTTATCATTGATAATTTTAATGGTATTATACAAAAGGCCATGGAAAATAAAATAGTACTGGATTATAAAACCAGGCTTCAGGAGATTCTTCAAAAAAATGGAGATGTATCTATAGACTATGTGCTTATAAGCTATGACGGACCACCTCATAGGAGAAAATTTTATACCGAGGTGTGCATGGATAAAAATGTGTTGGGAAAAGGCATGGGTTACAGTAAAAAAGAGTCGGAGCAGAATGCGGCACACAATGCCCTGAACAAATTGGATTTTAAGACCAGCGGCAGAGTTTAGAGAGGTAAAATAGATGAAAAATAGACATTATATAATACCTATATTTGTACCTAATGAAGGATGTCCGCATAAGTGTGTTTTTTGTAATCAAAGTATCATTACAGGAAATGGGCAAGTGGTTGATGCTGATTTTGTCAGAAAAACTGTGGAAGAATATCTAAAAACTATAAGAAGAGAAAATTCAACAGTGGAAATTTCATTTTTTGGAGGGACTTTTACGGCTATTCCAATGAAAAGACAAAGGGAACTTTTAAAAATAGCTAAAGAATACAAGGATAGTGGAGATATAGATTTTATACATCTCTCTACAAGGCCGGATTATATAAATAAGAATATACTGGATAATTTAAAGTATTATTCAGTGAAGGTAATAGAGCTGGGTATACAGTCCCTGGATAGAGAAGTTCTTGTAAAATCAGGGAGGGGTCATTCTCCAGAAGATGTTAAAAGGGCGTCTTTCCTTATAAAAGAATATGGCTTTACATTGGGACATCAAGTGATGCTGGGATTACCCTGTGATAGCTTTGATAAAGATATAAAGACTGTAAAGGAGTCCATAGCCATGAAGCCAGATATATACAGATTGTATCCTGCTCTTGTAATAAAGCAAACACCTATGGAAATAATGTATAGAAAAGGAATATATAAACCCTATGATCTAGATGGTGCAGTAGATGTATGTAGAACTCTGTACTGTATTTTAAGGGCAAATAAAATAAATGTAATTAGAATTGGACTTCAACCTACAGAGGAAATAAATGTTGGAGCAGATGTGGTGGCAGGACCTTTTCATCCAGCCTTTAGAGAACTGGTGGAAGGAAGTATTTATAATAGTATTTTAGAACACATTATACCTGAATCATATGAAGGTGAGGTGGAGGTAAGAATAAATAATAGAGACTTATCTAAATTGTATGCAGATAAAAAGAAATATTTCATAAAGCTGGAAGAAAAATTGAGAAGATGTTCTATAAAAGTCATACAGAGCAGTGCGGTTAATAGGGAAACCCTAATTGTAGACGGTAAAGATTTTAGTAAGACCCTGTCAGTAGAGGATTATATAACGAAGGAATATTTAAATAAAATTATAGTATGAGGAGAGTGAATGTTGTGAGAAAACAGGCCAGAGATAAAATGACTAAAGCAATTGTGTTTTTTGTAGTACTTATATTTATAATGGGATTACTGCCAATGTTTTTTAGGTAAGGAGTGTCTAGTTTATGTTTTTAAAAACTATTGGTATGAGGGGGTTCAAATCCTTTGCAGATAAAACAGAATTGGTATTTACAGATGGGATTACCTCTATTGTAGGACCAAATGGAAGTGGGAAAAGTAATATCTCAGATGCGGTTAAGTGGGTACTTGGAGAACAGAGCATAAAGAATTTAAGGGGAGGGAAAATGGAGGATGTAATTTTTGCAGGGACTCAATTTAGAAAACCTGTAGGATTGTGTCAAGTTTCTCTTACCTTAGATAATACGGACAAGAAGCTTCCTATAGATTATTCAGATGTTACAATTTCCAGAAGACTTTATAGATCTGGAGAAAGCGAATACTATATAAATAATACACAGTGTAGGCTAAAAGATATAAATGAACTTTTTATGGATACGGGTATAGGGAGAGAGGGCTATTCCATAATAGGACAAGGTAATATAGAGTCTATTTTGAATGGCAAACCAGAAGATAGAAGAGGTATTTTGGAGGAGGCAGCAGGAATTGTAAAATTCAGGTGGAGAAAGGAAGAATCAGAAAAAAAACTTGAGAATACCCATATTAATTTATTGAGAATAGGAGATATCTTGGAAAGTTACAGGGGCAGATTGGAACCTCTTGAAATTGAAAGAAAAAAAGCCAATGAATTTTTGAAGTTATCTAAAAAATTGAGAGAAATGAAAATAAATATGCTGATTCATTCCATTGAAAAATTAGAGGACAAAATAGATAAAATAAAAAAATCTTCAGAATCTGCTGAACAGGACACTAAAGAATTGAATTCAGAATTTGTTGAATTAAAATTAAATGTAAGTCAATTAAATGAAGAAATGGAAAATTTAAACAGAGAGAATACCAGCCGTAGAAAAAATTATTATGAAAACAGGGAGAGGGTTCAAAAGGCAAGCAGCGATGTAAAACTATTAGTACAGCAGACTGAAAGCATAAAAAAAGTTATAGAAAAAGATATGCTGGAGCTGAATGTGATAGAGGATAAAAGGGTTCAAAATATGCAGCAGAAGAAAATACAGGAAGATACTCTATCTGAATTGAAGATAACTAAAAAAGAGATAAGTGATGAGCTGGAGGAACAGAATAATTTTGTGAAAATTATTGAGAAAAGTATAGAGGAGAAAGAAGATCTATATAGGAATCTTAAAGAAGATGAAATAGAACATTTAAGAAATATATCCAGTTTAAAAAATGATATAATTTCAATTAAAAAAGATATAAGGGATATGACGGAAAAAATTCAAAGTATGAAGACATCCTGTGAAAGCTATATTCATTCTATTAAAATAAATTCCAACACTAAGAAAATGGTACTTTTAAAAATGGATGATATAGAAAGTCGTGTTAAAGAATATCAATTTAATATTGATGAAAATAGGAAAAAAATTTTGAAACTAAATGAAGTTTTTTCGTCCAGACAAAAAAAATTAAGTGAATTAAACGCAGTTTACAATAAATTAGAGGCAAATCATACTATGCTGGTAAATCTTAAGGAACACTACGAAGGATATAATAGAGCGGCAAGAGTACTTATGATGGAAATAAAAAAGGGTAAGCTTCATATTACTGAGAATGATTGCTTTTTGGTAGGAGAAGTTATAACTCTTGAAAAAAAATTTGAAACCTGTATAGAGATTGCCCTTGGAAGTTCTATATCAAATATAATAACCAAAGATGAAATTATGGCTAAAACTCTTATAAAATATTTAAAAAATAATAATATGGGGAGGGCTACATTTTTACCTCTTACTACAATTAAGGGGAAAAAAATATTAAAGAGTGACAGATTGAAAAATGTAAAAGGCTATATAGGTATTGCCAGTGATCTTTTAGAATGTAAAAGTGGATTTAAGAAAATTATGGAGTATATATTGGGAAGGACAATAATTTGTAGTGATATGGACAGTGCCCTTAAAATAGCTAAATTAAGTGGGTATAGTTTTAAGATAGTAACTCTTTTAGGAGATATGGTAAATCCGGGAGGATCTCTTACAGGAGGAAGTATCAGGAAAAAAAACAGCAGCATAATAGGAAGAAAGAGAGAGATAGAAGAAATATCTACAAATATAAAAGATATACAGGTAAAAATACAGAATTTGAAAGAGAAAATAAGTGATAATAAGGAGGCCATGACTAGAAATAATGAAGATGTTTTGTCTTTGAAAGATAAAATTTATGCAGAAAATATAGAAAAGACTAAAATGAAGGGCCAGATAGATAATATAGAAGGGGAAAATTCAAAGTTACTGGAAAATATAAATATATCAAATAGAGAAATAGAGATAATTTCTAAAAATAAAGCAAATAAAGAAGTTAAATTACAAGAAGAAGAGGGAAATTTAAAAATACTTTATGAAAAACAAAGCCAAAATAACAAACATATCCTGCAGATGGAAGAAGAATTAAAAAATAAAAAAAAGGATTCTGAGAATAAAAAAGAGAGTCTCACTCAATTAAAAATAAAAATAGCGAAAACTGATGAGAATATCTTAAATAGATCACAGGAACTAAAAAGATTAGAAGAGGAAATAAAGGAATTGGACTCAAAAAAATCTAATATAAATATGGAAATTGAAAAGTGCAGGAGAGATATACATGACTGCGAATTGAAAAAAGTTACAAATTTTAAAAATATAGACAATGCAAAACTGAAAATAGAAGAATTACAGGGAATTATGGAAGAAAATAATTTAAAAATTACAAGACTCAAAGACAATATAAAAATGAATAATGAAAAATTGGAAGATTTAGCCCTTGTAGTAAATAAAAAGGAGCAGGGACTTCACAAAATGCAGTTATCTATTGCTAAGCTTTCAACAGAAAAAGATAATATGTATTTGAAATTGAAAGAAGATATGGAAATTACCTATGAGAATGCTCTAAAATATAAAAATGACATAGATAATTTAAATGAGTACAATGAAGAAATATTAAATTTGAAAAATAGTATATCTAAACTTGGGGCAGTTAATCTGGGAGCTATAGAAGAATATGATTCATTGAAAGAGAAAGTTACGTTTTTGAGTTCACAAAAGGAAGATCTGGTAAAGTCTAAGAATGAACTGGAAAATGTGATAGATATGATGACGGAAAAAATGAGAATGCTCTTTAAAAAAAATTTTAGTAAATTGAGAGAAAATTTTAATTCTATATTTAAAGAATTGTTTAATGGAGGAAATGCAGATTTGATCCTTGTAAATGGTGACGAGCTCACTGCAAATATAGATATAACAGTCCAGCCTCCAGGTAAAAAACTGCAAAATATAAATCTCCTATCGGGAGGTGAAAAGGGACTTTCCGCCATAGCGCTGCTATTTGCTATACTCAAGATTAAACCAACTCCTTTTTGTATACTGGATGAAATAGAAGCTGCATTAGATGATGCAAATGTGATGAGATATGCAAAATTTCTTAGAAAATTTGCTGAGAATACTCAATTTATTATCATAACTCATAGAAAGGCAACTATGGAAGTAAGTGATGTGATGTATGGAGTTACTATGGAGGAAAAAGGTATTTCAAAAATAGTTTCTGTGGATTTGAAAGAGAATTACTAAAAAGGTATATTTAACAACAAAATATATAGAAAATGGGAAGGTAAATAAAAATGTTTAAAGAATTTTTTGACAAATTGAGGAACGGTCTTGAAAAAACTAAAAGCAACCTGACGGGAAGAATAACGGACATGTTGAGCAGAGCTGTAACTATAGATGAGGAGCTGTATGATGAGCTAGAAGAGATACTTATAACTGCGGATATAGGTGTAGAAACTACAGTGTATATTATAGATAGATTGAAGGAGAAAATAAAAGAAGATAAAATAAAAGATCCCAATTTATTAAATGACTGTTTAAAGAAGATAATTATAGACATACTGGGTGAGGAGGAAAACAGTATTGTACCTAAGCAAATTCCAGAGATAATATTGGTAATAGGGGTAAATGGAGTGGGAAAAACTACTTCCATAGGAAAGATATGCTATAAACTAAAGGATAGAGGATATAAAGTGATTATGGCTGCAGCGGATACTTTTAGAGCTGCTGCCATAGATCAACTTGAGGTGTGGAGTGAGAGGGCTGGTGTCGAAATAATAAAGCATCAAGAGGGTTCAGATCCAGCAGCAGTTGTATTTGATGCAATTCAGGCATCAAAAGCTAGAAAAGCAGATGTGTTGATATGTGATACGGCCGGAAGGCTTCACAATAAAAAAAATTTGATGAAAGAACTTGAAAAGATAAACAGAGTAATAGAAAGAGAGTATAAAGAGGCTTTTAAACAGATATTTCTCGTATTGGATGCAACTACGGGACAGAATGCAGTCCAGCAGGCAAAACAATTTACCGAAGTGTGTCCTGTAGATGGTATAATACTCACTAAACTGGATGGCACTGCTAAAGGTGGAATCGTAATATCTATAAAGCACAGTTTAAATATACCTGTAAAATTAATAGGAGTTGGAGAAGGCATTGACGATCTACAGGAATTTAAAAGTAGGGATTTTGTGGAGGCATTATTTTAAATCCTGTTAAGTATAAATACTTGACAGCATTTATTAATTTTGATATTATTTATTTGGTTAAGGTTTGGTATATGTTATTTATTTTATTAAATAAAAGAGATGATAGCGTGGAAGAGAGAATACGACTTTCCGTATTGCTTGATATATATGGTGAACTTTTAACAAAAAAACAGAGAGATGTAATGGAACTTTATTATGATGAAGATTTGTCTTTAAGGGAAATAGCAGAGCATACCAATACAAGCAGACAGGCGGTATACGATATTATAAAAAGATGTCATAAGCTTTTACTAGAGTATGAGGATAAATTACATATATTGAAAAAAAGAAAAAATTTAGAAGAAAATAAAAAATCTATCTTGAAATTTATAGATTCCCTTTGTTGCAGTGGAAATGAGGAAGTTTTAAACAAGGTAAAAGATTATGTAAAAAAGAATATTTAATTTAGGAGGATTAGAATGGCTTTTGAAGGATTGGCATCTAAGCTTCAGGAGACATTAAAAAAGCTTAGAGGTAAAGGTAAACTTTCTGAAAAAGATATAAAAGATGCTATGAGAGAAGTAAAGCTAGCACTTTTGGAAGCAGATGTTAATTACAAAGTGGTAAAATATTTCATAAAAAGTGTCAGCGAAAAATGCCTGGGTGAAGAAGTACTGAAGAGTTTGACTCCAGCACAACAGGTCATAAAAATAGTGAATGAGGAACTTACGGCTTTAATGGGAAACAGCCACAGTTCGATTGAATATAATTCCAATGGGCTGACTACAATAATGTTGGTGGGCCTGCAGGGCGCAGGGAAAACAACTATGTGTGGCAAATTAGCTCTACAGTTGAGAAAAAAGAATAAAAAGCCGCTTTTGGCAGCTTGTGATATATACAGGCCGGCTGCAATAAAACAGCTCCAGATAGTTGGAAAAGAAATAAGCATACCAGTGTTTTCCATGGGAGATAAGGCAGCAGCGGTGGATATATGCAAAGGAGCTGTGGAGTATGCTAAAAATAATAATTTCAATGTACTCATAGTGGATACGGCGGGTAGACTTCAGATAGATGAAAAATTGATGAATGAATTGGGCCAGATTAAGGAAGAGGTCAATCCCGATGAAATACTGCTTGTAGTGGATGCCATGACAGGTCAGGATGCAGTAAATGTGGCCTCAAGCTTTAATGAGAAGCTTAACATAAGCGGAGTGATACTTACAAAATTGGATGGAGATACTAGAGGAGGGGCTGCACTTTCTATAAAGTCTATGACCGGAAAACCAATAAAGTTTATTGGTGTCGGGGAAAAGATGAATGATTTTGAAGTCTTTTATCCGGATAGAATGGCTTCAAGAATACTTGGCATGGGAGATGTGCTTTCTCTTATAGAAAAAGCACAGCAATCTATTGACAAGGAAGAAGCTGAAAAGCTTGGAAGCAGGATGCTGACCAAAGAGTTTAATTTTGAGGATTTCCTGTCTATGATGCAGCAGGCTAAGAAGCTGGGACCTTTAAGTAAGCTTATGGAAATGGTACCTGGAGTCAATGCCAGGGAATTTCAAGGAATTGACTTTTCAAAAGGAGAGAAAGAGCTGGTAAAAATTGAGGCTATAATCAATTCCATGACTTTAAAAGAGAGAAGAAATCCATCGATTATAAGTGCTTCTTCATCTAGAAAGAAGAGAATAGCACAGGGATCTGGCACTACAATACAGATGGTAAATAAGCTTCTTAGGGAGTTTACGCGAATTAAAAAGATGATGAAACAGTTTGGTGGAATGAAAAAAGGTTTTAAAAAGGGACCATTTGGAAAGCTCCCTTTTTAGATATAGTAGTAAAATAGTTTGTTGTCCACTTTAAGGAGGTGATATAGATGGCTGTAAAGATAAGATTGAGGAGAATGGGTGCAAAAAAAGCTCCCTTTTATAGAATAGTTGTGGCAGATTCAAGGTTTCCAAGAGATGGTAGATTTATAGAAGAAATAGGGTATTATAACCCTACGACTGACCCTAATACTGTTAAATTTGATGAAGAAAAAGCTATAAAATGGATAAAAAATGGAGCTCAACCAACTGAAGTAGTTAAGAAGATTTTCGATAAATCTGGATTGAAGGATAAACTTGGTAAGTAGTTAACTGGGGGTGTATTAAGTGAAAGAGCTAGTGGAAATAATTGCTAAATCGTTAGTGGATAACCCAGATATGGTTCAAGTAAATGAGATTGTAGGTGAGCAGTCTATAATTCTTGAATTAAAAGTTGCACAAGAAGATATGGGAAAGGTAATAGGTAAACAGGGGAGGATAGCTAAAGCTATAAGAACTGTTGTAAAAGCAGCAGCTATAAAGGAAAATAAGAGGGTTGTTGTGGAGATAATATAAGAGTTAGATTATCTAACTCTTATATTTGTATTTGAGTATAATGTGAATTCTTGAATAAACCAATTGAAACCATATATGTTTTAAGTTACATTATAGTGGAAAAGAGGTGGATGAAATCTGCTTATTATAAATGTGATCTTAAAATTTTAATTGCAGCATGATTTAATTTTTAATATGCAGAATATTACTCTATGAAAAAATTTATAACTATAGGGGAAATAATAAATACACATGGAATAAAAGGGGAGTTAAAGGTATATCCGCTGACCGATGATCCTAAAAGATTCAATAAATTGGATGTAGTGTATATAGAGGGAGTACCGAAGAAAATACTTGAATGTAAGTTTCAATCCAACAGAGTTATACTTAAAGTTCAAAGTATTGATTCCATAGAAGAAGCCCTTCCCTATAAGGGAAAATACCTGGAAGTTCCAAGAGAGAATGCAGTTGAGCTGAAGGAAGGAACATATTTTATTGCGGATATAATAGGTTGTTCTGTAGTAGATGAAGAAGGTGTATTTTATGGGAAAGTTGGAGATGTACTTCATACTCACAGCAATGACGTATACTGGATAAAGGGGAAAGATGAACTGCTTATTCCCGCCATAAAGGATGTAATAGTGAATATAGATGTGAAAAAAGAAGAGATAGTTATAAAGCCGGTGAAAACATGGATGTAAAGATAGACATACTCACTCTTTTTCCCCAGATGTTTGATGTATTTAATTATAGCATAATAGGAAGAGCACTCAGAAATAATATATTGAGTATAAATACCATTGATATAAGAGAATTTACTAAGGATAAACACAGAAAAGTAGATGATTACCCATATGGCGGCGGGGCTGGTATGATAATGACTGTACAGCCTATTGTTGATTGTATAAAAGAAGTAAAGACTAGAAACAGTGGGAAAGTTATTTATTTAGGACCTAGGGGAAAAACATTTAACCAATCTATTGCAAGAGAACTTTCAAGAGAAAGTGAATTGATATTTTTGTGTGGGCATTATGAAGGAATAGATGAGAGAGTATATAAATATATAGATATGGAAATATCTATTGGTGATTTTGTAGTAACTGGTGGTGAAATGGCATGTATACCAATTGTAGACAGCATATGCAGAATGATACCTAATGTACTGTCCAGTAAGGAAAGCTATATGGAGGAATCCTTTTACAATGGATTGCTTGAATATCCGCAATATACCAGACCGGAATGTTTTCAAGGAAACGATGTACCTGAAATTCTCTTATCAGGACACCATGAAAATATAAGAAGATGGAAGAGAGCAAAATCCCTTATAATTACCAGAAATAAGAGACCAGATTTATTTAAAAAAATCTCATTATCAGAAGAAGACAAAAAGCTTATCAAACTCTATGATGAAAATAGATAATAAATATATTTTTAAAATAAGTTGAAAATGAAATGCATATGTGTTAAAATTTGTTTGTGCTGCACGAGCGTTCCGCTGTCTGTAAATATGCTGGATAAGAACGTTGAATAATTATTAGGAGGTAATGCACAGTGTTAGATATAATAAAACAGATAGAAGGTAAACAGATTAGAACAGATTTACCGGATTTTAATGTAGGAGATACGGTAAAAGTCCACGTAAAGATTAAAGAGGGAAACAGGGAAAGAATACAGATTTTTGAAGGTGTAGTTTTAAAGAGGCAAAATGGAGGAATAAGGGAAACTTTTACAGTTAGAAGAGTTGCCTATGGTGTAGGAGTTGAAAGAACATTTCCAGTTAATTCTCCTATAATAGATAAGATACAGGTAGTGAGAAGAGGTAAAGTGAGAAGAGCAAAATTATACTACTTAAGAGATAGAGTAGGTAAAGCAGCTAAGGTAAAAGAAATATTAAGATAAAAAGGGGCTTTATAAAGTCCCTTTTTTAAGTATTAAGGTGGTGTAAATTTTTAATGAAGGAATTGATAGAAATAGGTAAGTCCATATTGATAGCTGTTGTAGCAGCGTTTTTAATCATAACCTTTGTATTTGAAACTGTAAGTGTAGATGGACATTCTATGGATCCTACTTTAAACAATGGAGATAGGCTGATTGTAGAGAAAGTAAGTTATTACTTTAGAGCGCCTAAGCCCGGTGACATAGTGGTAATAAAATATCCTGCTGATCCTAAGGAAAAGTTTATTAAAAGAGTAGTAGGCGTTGGAGGGGATAGAGTAAAGATTGAAAATGGAAAGTTATACGTAAACGATGTTGTAAAAAATGAGCCCTATATATTGGAAGCTATGACGTCAAATTTTAATGAAGTTACAGTACCTGAAAATACAGTATTTGTAATGGGGGATAATAGAAACAACAGCAGGGACAGCAGATTTCCTGATGTGGGATTTGTAAGCTATAAAATGGTGGTCGGAAGAGCGGCATTTAGGATATATCCTTTTAATAGAATGGGAGGGTTAAGCACAGTTCAAAATTAGAAAGGAAGAAATTTTATATGACTATAAATTGGTTTCCCGGGCATATGGCCAAAACCAGAAAAGAAATAAAGGAAAATCTAAAATTAGTAGATGTGGTTATAGAGATGAGAGATGCCAGGATAATAAGATCCAGTAAAAACCCGGATATAGAGGATATATGTGGTTCTAAACCCAGGATGATACTGTTGAATAAAAGTGACTTGGCGGAGGAAAATATAACTAAATTGTGGGTGGAATATCTTTCTAAAGACAGTATAAGTGTATTGTCGGTAAACTGTAATACAGATAGAGGTTTGAAAAATATAAAAACTGAGGTAAATAAACTTTTAAAAGAGAAGCATAGTAGAATGAAGAAAAAGGGAATTTCTAAGATAATTGACAGGGCAATGGTAGTAGGTATACCCAATGTGGGAAAATCTTCTCTTATAAATAAATTAGCTAAAGGCAGGATAGCTAAAATTGGGGATAAACCTGGAGTTACTAAAAGTAAACAGTGGATTAAAACTAAATTGGGGATAGAGCTTATGGATACTCCGGGAATATTGTGGCCAAAACTTGAAAGTGAAGAAACTAGACTTAATTTGGCATTTACTGGGGCAATAAAAGATGAGATTATGGATATAGAAGAGCTGACATTGAATCTTGTAGAATTTTTGTGTAGGTATTATCCAGACAGGCTTAAAGCCAGGTATAAACTTGATAGATTAAGTGAAATGCCTTTGGAGAATGTTGAAAACATAGCTAGAAAAAGAGGAGCTATAGTTTCCGGTGGTAGAGTGGACTACAATAGAGTATCTGTTTTGATTTTGGATGAATTTAGGGGAGGAAAATTGGGGCCTATCTCTCTGGAAAGACCCTAGAAAATTCTGAAAGGTGTATATTAAATGAACATGGATAATTTTAATTGGAATAGACTAGAAGAATATAAATTTGAGGATATAAAGAGAAAAGTGAATTTTGTAAAGAAAAATTATTTCCATTTGAAAGAAGATATTATAGATAAAATACTGAGGGATTTAAAATCTGACAGCAGAAAAAATGTAAATGCTCTATCTGTAAGTTTCTATAATTTTGTTGTAAATAAAAAAAGAGAAATAAAAAGAATAAAAGAGATGTATTCCTTCGATAAAAAATTTGGCCGCTATATATATACTGCAGGAGCAGATGAAGTAGGAAGGGGACCGCTGGCAGGTCCTATAGCTGCTGCTGCAGTTATATTGAATTTGGATTGTAAAAATGATGAAGAACTTATTCTGGGAATAAAAGATTCAAAAAAACTTACTCCAAGACGGAGGAGTGAACTTTCAGAGGAAATAAGGCATAGGGCTTTAGGATATAATATTTCGGTTATAAATAATGTGGAAATAGATAAAAGGGGAATTTCCTGGTGCAATAATGAAGTATTAAAAAGAGCCGTAGAAGGGTTGAAATTGCCCGTAAATATGGTCTTGTCTGATGGATATTCCATAAAAAATTTATATAACAACAACGAATTTATAATAAAAGGTGATGCTAAAAGTGCAAGTATAGCAGCGGCTTCAATTATAGCCAAGGTTTACAGGGACAGCCTTATGAAAGAATATTCCCATATATATACTGAGTATGGATTTGAGCATAATTCAGGCTATGGGACTGAAGAACATATAAAAGCTATAAAAAAATATGGGATCTGCAAGATACACAGAAAAAGTTTTTTGAAAAATATAATGTGAATTATTAAAATTCGAATCAAAAAAAGTATATAACTTATATTTGAAAAGCATCTTTAATAAGCTTTACGGATGGAATGTTATTATAGGTGTTGAATATTATTTCTATGACATCAAATCTAAAATTAAATTTATATAATTTTTTTTTCATTATATATACAGTGGCTGTTTTATATATTTTAGCTTGTTTGGAATAATTTACGGCTTCACAGGGGCTTCCATATAACTTGCCATAACGGGATTTAACTTCTACAAAACAGAGATAATTTCCGTCTTTTCCTATAATATCAACTTCTCCTGTTTTACACCGAAAATTTCTTTCCAATATTGTGTATCCAATTTCTCTAAGGTAATTTTCAGCTACATCCTCACCCAGGGAACCTATATTCTTATTGAAAGAATGCATGGATTTTCCACCTTCTATTTTTAGAATTTTTTATTATTATAGCATTTATATCGAATACTTGCATTGTATATAGTATTTAAGCTCAAAAATTAATTTTATGTATAGGTTTTCCTATCTGTGTACATCTATTGAAATTGTTTTTAATTCGCTGATAAAATTTGGCATATATACATTTATGCAGATCAGTAAAAAAAATATAGAGAGTACACTTCCAATACTTATCATATCACTATTCTTCCTTCCTATTCCTGTGAGAATCAATACAATGCCCACTATAAGACCTAGTATAACTAAAAGAAAGTACATATAATATTCCCCCTAACAATGTTTAAAATTTATCCTAAATTATATATATTATACAATTATTG
>NZ_FXYI02000057.1:0-18336 GCF_900184915.1 Clostridium sp. HV4-5-A1G
GGAAAGCATTATGATACTGTTTATCAACCTAACTATAAATCTACTAAAAAATTGTCTTGACAAAGGGGTGCACTTTAGTACGACAAAATAAACAAAATACATCCTTTTATCTTTTTGTCAATTGTACTTTAAAAATTAGCAAGAAAATTAAATCATCTTTTCACCTCAAACTTCAACTTTTTTACATTGTATCACTATATATTGAAAAAATCAACAAAAGCTTGAATCAACTACTTTGCTGATTTATTTTTTCCATAACACTTCCACTCCGATAGATATATCTTTTACTATATCGTACCCTAATATAGTACTCCCATAAATAGCTGTACTTAACTGAATTTAAATTTTTAGAAGTCTAACTTTTCTTTATTGGAAAGCAATAACCTCTTCAACCATTTTGTACATGATCAACTTTTTTATTTCCTGAAATATATTGATTATTTTATCTTATGAAATTCTATTTGATAGAAGTCAAGTTATACGTATAGATTCTTAAAAAAGATAAAATAATAAAAAAGATTCTGTAAATGTTTAAAAAGCTATCTCACAATACATATATTTATGAGATATTTTCCCTTCACTCTTCTATTTTTTTCCTCATCTCGTCCTTTAATGCAGGTCTTCTATTGTTTTCTCTTATAATTCCATCATAGTAATCCTTAAACTCATCTTCTTTATCAAGGAAACTAAATATTTCTTTAATTATACTACAATAATATGCTGCCTTAGCATATCGTGATCTTTTGGCAGCATCTATATGAAAACTAACCATTTCTTTAAGTATTTTCGTAGCTTCATCTATATAAAAATCTTTTTTATTTATATCTCCATTTAGTACTAACATGTCTTCAATGCCCTCTGCATCATATTCATCGGTTTTTAATATAAAGTCATTTAAATTTTCATAACTTAATTTTTTATCATAAAATAAACGGTATAATAAAGATCTGCATGTGTATTTTAAATAATAATATTTATCATATCCACTTGATTTCTCTACAACCTTTAACAGCTCATCTACTTTCCCTTCATAGGATAGAATCTTTATAAATATCCATGCAGATCCATAACTTTTCATAAC
Source organism: Clostridium sp. HV4-5-A1G (assembly GCF_900184915.1). Classification (NCBI taxonomy): domain Bacteria; kingdom Bacillati; phylum Bacillota; class Clostridia; order Eubacteriales; family Clostridiaceae; genus Clostridium; species Clostridium sp. HV4-5-A1G. Next base: position 1,082 of record NZ_FXYI02000057.1, read on the forward strand.
TCTTAGTCGTTTTTTAGAATCCCCCATAAAACTTTCTAAGTTATTGATCTTTTCCGCAAAATAATGGGCTTTTTTATAGTTTTTATAAGTAGTATCTTCATAGAATAAATTTTTTGCAGCACAGAATGCTCCCTGAAAATCATTTAATTTTTCAAGGGAAGTTATAAGCATATTTTGTAATTCAACTCTTATTGATTGAATTTTAATCTTATTTAATGCCTCTTCAGTTAACTCTATACTTTCTTTCCATCTTTCTAATTCAAAATATGCTTTTACAATGTCGTAATAAAAATTAACGTTATATTTGAAAAAACTTTTAGCAAGCTCTATTCTGTTATATCCTTTTTCATACCTTTCATAAAAGTTTTTAAGGAGCTCAAAAATTAACTGTTGTTTATTCCATTCATCATATAACTCTATTTTTTCTCTTATAATTTCTTCTAAAATAGAGATATCATTTATATGTGAAAGCATAGCTTTTTCGCATTTTTCTCCAAAATTCAACCATTCTTCAAAACACTTATCTATACTTTCTTTCTTGTCTTTTATACAATTTATGATACAGGTATAGTATTCATCAAATACATCTTCCCAATTGATATCTATGTAATATTCAGGGTTTTCTGTTCCTAGAATTTCTTCATCAAAAGAAGCTTTGTAGATGCAATTTAAAAGTAGTTCAAAGACTTCAAAAGCAACATCATAATTTTTGCTTCTAGAATATAGTAAAACTGTATTAAAGTATTCAGTAAACTTTTGTACCCACTCACTATCTTCAAAATTCACATCATCATAATTATCTAAATAATCATCATAATAAACTTCTATATAATATTTCCCTTCAAGACAGCTTTTATAAAAGTCTTTAACTTCTTCTAGAAATTCCAGCTCACCTTTTTTATTAGCTGATTCTATAGCCAATTTAGCGTCTATATTTTTAGAAATAAATTGTATTTTTTCAGTTTCATCAAGTCTATTTAAAAGATCAACAACTAGCCCTGCTAATTTTTCTTTATCAAATTTTAATAGTATTTCTATTTTTTCATCCATAAGTTTTACCTTTCATTTTCTTGATTGCTCTGTAAACATCACATTTAATCTCAATGAAATTATCAAAAAAATTTATCTATTAATTTCCAATCCATTATCACTACACCAATCTAATGCAATTTTATTAAATTCATCATCCTTAAACTTGTACCATTCCTTTTCTACATTAAATCTTATGACTGCATCCTTGAATCTCCTAAAAGCTCCCTTTCCATTTAATGCATTCAATAGTTTATTGGATATTTTATCATTATCTAAGGAATAACAAAATTGAACCATAATATCATACTCATTAATATCAAATTTTGATGGCAATGAGATATAGTTATCCCAATTTTCTTCCACGTCAATAGCAGCTTTAACATCATCCAGCTGCCATTCTAGCAGCCTCTCTACATCATCTTCATCATAATTCTCAGCCATTCTTCTTGTCTCGTCATCTATATAAATAATTTTACCTGTAATCTTATTATAATAACAGTTTCCCCCATCATCAGCTAATTCTATTGCTTGTAATACATCTTCCATTTTAACTTTTCCCATTTTTTACATCTCCTTAATCATTCCATACTGTAAATCATAAAATATATGGTTAGCCTTTTATGACCTCTTTTAAATGTTCATATCCATTTTATGTAAATAAATAGTCAATTACTCTATTTTGTTTCTTAACAATAGTCCTACAATGTCCAATTAGACAATTTGCTTCTTTCTTGCGCAAATACAATCTGCACTGCTTTTAGTTGATATCTTCCAAGCTTTTTTCAATATTCTCTAAAGCTTTCTTCAATATAGTTTTGGGGCATGCAAAGTTGATTCTTTGGAAATGTTCTCCTCCAGCGCCAAATATATAACCATCATCCATTACAACTTTAGCTTTCTTCCGCATCAATTGATGAAGCTCTATATCCGTCAAGTTAAAATCACTAAAATCAAGCCATGCCAAATAAGTTCCCTCCGGCCTAATCATCTTTACTCTTGGAATTCGTTCTTTTAGAAATTTATCAATAAAATCTAGATTATTTTGAAGATATATAATAAGTTGTTCAAGCCATTTCTCGCCTTTATTGTATGCTGCTATTTGAGCAACAGATGCAAAAGTTCCTGGAGCGATATTGATTGACGATAGTTTACGATTTAATTTTTCCTTAACTTTTCATTTGGTACTATAATGTTAGAAACCTGTAACCCTGCAAGATTAAATGTCTTTGAAGACGATGTACATACAATTGAGTTCATCTCAAATTCCTTAGAAATCTTACCAAATGGAATGTGACGATTGGGAAGGTATATTAAATCCGAATGAATTTCATCTGAAACTACCAATATATCATTCTTTAAACAAATCTCCCCTAATTGCTTCAGCTCTTCACTTGTCCATACACGCCCAACTGGATTATGTGGACTGCATAAAAACATTAGCTTAGTTTTACTATACTGAGCAATTGTTTCCAATCCCGAAAAATTCATTTCGTATTTTCCATCATTGAGCATCAACGGATTATTGACAATATGACAGCCATTATTAGTGATAACATTGGCAAATGGGTGATAGACAGGATTTTGAATTATCACTTTATCACCTGGACAGCAAAATGTTTCTACAATAAAATTGAGTGCCGGTATTATTCCCGGCGTAAAAAGCATCCATTCCTTTTCAATATTCCATCCATTCCTCTTTTTCTGCCAGTTAACTGCAGCCTCCATAAATTCAGCACTCTTATGACCATACCCAAAAATACCATGCCGCACCCTATCTGTTATCATTTCGACAATTGGCTCAGCTACTTTAAAATCCATGTCTGCAATCCACATTGGAATAATTTTTTCATCTCCAAATTTTTCTTTAAGAAATTTTTCAGACCATTTTATAGAATCTGTTTTTCTTCTATCAATGATTTCATCAAAGTTATATTTTATCATAATATTTCCCTTTCCCATAATTGTAAATTAACTTTACTATACAATATTATCGCTTAATTTTATACATTGAAATAGTTTTTTACAAATAAAATTGCTTCACTGTCCACATATTGATACTATTAAAATCCGCTATTTAAAACAACTTAACATTAAGATACCTGTTAAGAATGCTGCTGAGGTAAAAATTCCAACTACTAAATTCTGACATATGGTTATAATAAGAAAATAGATGTGTTTTTTCCAATTACTGATTTGCGCATACACTAATTATTTCGGAAAGAATTAAGCAGGCAGCATTTCATTTAAATGATCAGCGTTAGGCAGTTTTCGATAAATCAAAAGGAGAGATTAATAATGTTAGAAAAAGTAAAAGGAACCGATTTATTTTACCAATATTATTCACAATGGATTTCAGTATACAAAGATGGTGCTATAAGAAAAGTGACTATGGATAAATATCTTATGACTAAAAAGTGGCTTGAAAAACTTATTCCAAACCTTATAATTTGCGATTTAAACCGTATAACCTATCAGCAATTACTTAATGACTATGCTGCATGGCATGAGCGTCAAACGACGATGGATTTTCATCATCAATTAAAAGCTGCAATTTTGGATGCAGTGGATGAAGGTCTAATTGACAGGGATCCTACGCGAAAAGCAATAATCAAAGGGAAAACTCCAAAAGATAAAAAAATAAAATACCTGAATCAGTTTGAGCTGCATACTCTATTAAGCAATCTCGATTTAAAGCCTGAAGTAAGCTGGGATTGGTTCATACTATTAGTTGCAAAAACCGGGATGCGCTTTTCAGAAGCATTAGCGCTTACACCTAAAGATTTTGATTTTTCACATCAGATTCTTTCAATCAGTAAAACATGGGATTATAAAGGAAATGGCGGCTTTCTTCCAACAAAAAATCAATCCTCCGTACGCAAAGTAGAAATAGACTGGCAAATAGTAATTCAGTTTTCTGAGTTAATAAAGGGATTGCCGGAAGGCAGCCCTATATTTACAGAAAACAAAGTATATAATTCTACTGTTAATGACATATTAACAAGACACTGTAGGGATTCAAAGATTCCAGTAATTTCAATTCACGGATTACGCCACACCCATGCCTCTCTTTTGTTATTTGCCGGTGTATCAATTGCAAGTGTTGCCAGAAGGTTAGGGCATGCTAGTATGACAACAACCCAAAAAACCTATTTACACATTATTCAGGAACTTGAAAATAAAGATGTAGATTTGATTATGCGTTCATTGTCAGGATTAAGTTAACTGGAAATCATTATCAGAAATGACTTACGCTGATGAAGGGTGATAAGGGTATCAAAGATCTTAAAAAAGGCTCCGATTTGAGCTTGTTCAGCCTTATCTTTTGGTATTGTTAATTCTGTTTCAAAGAAATCTGAAGCAGCAATATTTAATAGGCCATGATTTCTTGCTCCCTCAGCTGCGTGTTTTGAAACCTCACGATGCCAGTATGTCGTATCATAGTATTTTGTCAAGAAATCACTATTCACATCAGTTGGCTTGAAAACGATGTAAAGCGTTGATAATACGCCCATATCATAACGATCAAGACGTTTAACTGCACCCCAAGGATAACCATTTGAATATGATTTGTTATAAGCAAATTCACCATTTTTCACTAGGTAATATCCACTTACATCACGACTCGCAACAGTCTTATTAAAGAACACGTTTTGGTCAACTAATCCATCTTGTGCAGAAATTGTTAGTGGTAATGTTGACTCTAAATCTTTGTTCTTTCGGGTAACACGCTCAACAACATCCCCCAACTTACGCTGTTCCCAAGCAAGCGTAGGAAAGTAAATGCATTAGCTCCAGATTAAAATTCGAATTATTAATTCTTTCCTATAATCATAAAAACTCAATAGTATTTATATTTTTTAAATCAATTTTTAATCATATCAACAGGAGCTTCTGGTTTCTTATATTTTGCAATATCAATTAAAAGACAGATATCATAATTGGGTATAATCATACTTGTAAATTCATTAGCCGTTTAACTGTCTCCATAAGCGCTGTTAGATTCATGGTATCATCATTTTCTCAGGCATAATAAGCACCTACTATAAAAGTAAGTACCTATTTATGATTTTCTATCCATGATATTATATCTTTCTGATTTAACTTCCCGGATGCTATATCCACACCTAAATCCACTAATTCTTTTTGGGTAAATTCTAATTTAATATTGTTATATTCAAGAAGCATAAGCATAACATATATTCCAGTTCTTTTATTACAATCCACAAATGCATGATTTTTTATTATATTAAAACAGATATTTGCGCATTTAGATTCAGCAGTTGGATATAAATCTTCCCCACCAAATGTAGCCCTGGAATTTTCTATTGATGATTTCAAAAGTTCTATATCCCTAATTCCTTTTGATCCTCCTGTAATACCTATCATCTTATCATGCAATTTTATTATATATTCCAAAGATATATATTTCATCTATCAGCCAGTTCCTTAAAAGCTTCTATATTTTCTTCAAGAATTTTATCCGCAATCCTATCAAGGGTCTGTTCTTCAGATACAGCTTCTTTAGTAAATTCTTCAAAGTCCAAAACTACATATTTGGGCTTGTTATTTTTCATAATAACTACCGATTTGTCCTCATCAACCATCTTGGCTATTTTAGAAAAATTCTGGTTAGCCTCTGACATTGAAACTATCTTTTTAGTATTTACCAGCATTGAAACCCCTCCTAACACTATAATATGTTTATATTATACCATAAGTAGGATAAAAATATCCTACTTATATAAAATTTTAAATCGCATCTAACTCACACTGTTCCCAGCACCGGCAAATCTAAATTTTTACGCCTAAGATCTTCAATTGTTCATTAATCCTTGTTTCAAGTTAAACTCATTTTCCCTGATTTCCTCAATTGATGCCACATGGGCATTATTTAACGTCATATTGTTATATAGAGCAAACTGCCCTAAAAATCTTTTTATATAATAAGTTTTACTTATAACTTCATTTTTAGCCTTCTACAAAGATTCTAATAACCCTATCTGTTACCTCTTTTATTTTTTCTTCATTCAAATGCCCAATCTTATACAAAACTATATTTCTGTCAGCCGTAAATATCTTATTAGGTCTGATATTACTATTTTTTATCAATGATCCCTCTTCAAAGTCACTATTCTTCAATTTTATTGAATATGAATCAAATACATTTTGACTTGTTATTTGGGAAAGAATTAAATCATATCCTTCTAAATCAGCTAATACTAAGGCCGGTCTCTTCTTCGATTGCGATAAATCTGAAAAGGGAAAAGGTACAACGACTACGTCACCCTTTATAAGTCTTTCCATGCTTTATCCTCCTCAGGTTTAAGCCAATCTTTTGCTAGATTCTCTTCACTTGCTAATGTTATATCATCTATCTTTAAATTACTTTTTCTATTTTTTTTAAATTCTATATAATCTATATAATCAGCTACTTCCTGCAATAAGTAAGGTGGTAATGTTTCAATTTTTTTTACTAAGACATCCTTATTAATCATATAAATCACCTTCCTGTATATTCTTTATTTTACTATTATTATACCATATTAACTAAAATATCATTGTTTAAATTCGTTGCTTTCATATTACAATGCCGCACCTTTCTTGGGAATATAGAAAAAATCCTGATATTCCCTTTCTATTCTTTAACAACTCTATTTTTCTGTCTATGCCGCCTGCATATCCCGTAAGGAACTTACCATCACTTACCAATGTTATTTTTCCAAGTGGTGAATTATATCTTTCAATATAATTTCACATTCTACATCTCGTTCATTTTCCCGTTTTTATTGCTCCGACGGGACAAAGTTTGAAATCCGTATTCTTTTCAGCTACCTTATCTGAAATTGCACCCACCTTACGCTGCTCCCAGCACCGGCAAATCTAAATTTTTACACCTAAAATTTTCAATTGTTCATTAATCTTTGTTTCAAGTTGTGCAATTTCCTTATTATCTTGTTCTAACTGATTATTCACTTCTTCCAAATCAATTGGAGCTTCTTCTTCAAAAGTATCAACATAACGTGGAATATTCAAGTTAAACTCATTTTCCCTGATTTCCTCAATTGATGCCACGTGAGCATATTTATCAACATCTTTACGTTCCTTAAATGTGTTGACAATTTTATCTATATTTTCATCATTTAAGTTATTTTGATTCTTCCCCTTTTCAAAATCACTGCTTGCATCAATGAATAATATGTCTTTGGTTTTACGATTCTTCTTAAATACTAAAATGATTGTAGGTATACTTGTCCCATAGAATAAGTTAGCCGGCAGACCAATAACCGTATCAAGATAATTTTTTTCAATGATAGTCTGACGGATTTTACCTTCTGCTGCACCACGAAACAGCACACCGTGAGGCAAAACAATAGCCATTGTGCCAGTGCTGTTTAAATGATATATACCGTGTAATACAAAAGCATAATCTGCTTTTGAAGCTGGTGCCAATTTCCCATAATCACTGAAACGCGGATCTTTTAATTTGGTTTTATCATTATCCCATTTCGCAGAATATGGCGGATTTGCAACCACTGCATCAAAACTGCGCGGGTGGTCAATCCCTTTTCCGTCCGGTCCATCCGGCCAATCGTTTTCCAGAGTATCAGCATTATTTAGTGTCATATTGTTATAAGACACATTGTGCATCATCAAGTTCATACGGGCCAAGTTATACGTTGTTGTATTCAACTCCTGACCAAAATACTTCATAGGAGTACCATCAGGCAATTCTTGTCCAACAGTAAGCAGTAGGGAACCTGAGCCCATCGTCGGGTCATATATATTGAAAAATTCATCTGATTTTTCTACACCGCTGGTGACTATTCTAGCCAAAATCTTACTTACTTGATGAGGCGTATAGAATTCCCCACCCTTTTTACCAGCACTTGCAGCAAATTTACCGATTAAATATTCATAGATTTCACCTAGAATGTCTTTTCCATCATCTCCCTTGTATTCAATTTCGTCCACTAACTTAACTACATTGTTAAGTGATTTTGCACGTTCATTTGTAGAACTTCCAAGACGTGTATCTCCCAGGTTAATATCGTTGAATATACCGCGGAAATCTTTTACCGCTTCTTTATTTAATTCCGCATTCTTATTAAAGTTATCAAAAATAGCCTGGTAGTCGCTGGGAATAACTTGTGAATCATTAATTTTATTAATCAAAGACTTCCATGTATCATTTGGCGCAATTGCATATCCCAAACTTGATGAAATATCCTGTAAATAGTCATCCAAATCTGCACCTGCCGCCTGTTTTAGATAAGCATCATTGATAGATTCTCCCTCCGCAGCGTCAATAACATTATTTTTCACTAAATACTGTTCTTGATGTTCCGAAAGATATCTATAAAACATAAACGCCAGGATATAGTTTTTGTACTCCGACGCATCCATTGTGCCGCGCAGTTCATTTGCCATGGCCCAAAGTTTACTGGTAATTGTTTGTAAATTATTGCTCATTGTTTTAATTCCTTTCTCTTTTCAAATTATTTCATATAAACATCTGTTGTAGTAATGCTTCCTTTTGTTCTTTCAAATGATTTAACTTACGTTGATGAAGGGTGATAAGATTATCCAAATCTCTGAATAAAGATCCTATTTTAAATTGTTCGTCTTTATCAAATGGAACTTTTATTTCAATTTCAGATAAATCATTTGAGTTAATAGCAGGATAACTTGTTCCTGTACTTCTATCCAAAACTGCTTTAACAAATCTTTCTTCTTGAAGTCTGCTAAGCAAAAAATAGCTATCAATATTAGGACGCATTTGAGCGTATCCAGTCGAGAAAACATAGTTATCGTAAGGTAAGTCGTACAAATAATTATTCTTTTGATATGGTCTTACTGTTTGATAAAATACATCACCACGTTTTGCTAAACGCTGTGCTCTTGACGGTGCATTTCCTTTTATTTCAGTCCTATGACTAATCAAATCTGTACCATTAACACTTTCCAAATCAACGTATTCGAATTCATCTGGTAAAGTAGATTTTGGATTAAATTCTGCTATATTTTTTAGTTTACGCTGTTCCCAAGGGTCAGTAAATCCCGGAAAACGAAGTTCTGGAAAATTCTCACCTTTTTTCGGGAACATTTTTTGTAACAAACCTTTCTTCTCATCCTTCAGGTGATTTAACTTACGCTGATGAAGGGTGATAAGGTGGTCAATATCTTGGAAAAAGTCACCTATTTGTTTCTGTTCCTTATAATCAGGTATCAAAACATCTACATTATTAATAGCAGTTTTGGATAAACTTGGCACACCTGTTGATTCATCTTTTTGTTTCCACTTTATATTTTGAAAAATATCATAAACAAAATTTAAATTATTATTATTCTCAGGAACCGCATAAAATAAGGTATCCACAGTCCAAAAAGGTGCTCTCAATATGTATGGTTTATCAATTGTACCTTTTCTCCCAATACCTATCGCATCTTCTTTATATGATAAAGCTTCATTCACACTTAGCATATATCCACCAGTTCCATAGACTGGAATTTTACCCTCTGAAAGGTGCTTATAGTCTCTCCCGCTTTTAACATCAACTATATTTTTTAGCTTACGCTGTTCCCAAGGGTTGGTGAATCCTGGAAATCTTATTTTAGGTACATTTGCTTTATTTTTATCCATTTTATCTCCTATCTTAACTGTCAATTGATAATTAGCAATTTAATAATTAATTTTAAAGTTTTATTAGATATAAATTAGCTTTCAGCATGCTCATCAGCCAATTCATAAATGGCTTTACGCAAACCATTACGATACTTGATTTTAGACAAAGATTGTATCTTTTCATCATGTGCCAACGTCTTATAATCCCTGCTTGCTTTGGCAATTATATCCCGGATTTGACCAGCATCATCTAAATCCTGCATGCCATAACGATGATGACTAAATAGTTCACGCATCTGGGCACTTGTGATAATATCTGTAATTCCCCACTTCACCCGAAAATCCAGGAACATTCTATCAAGGCTGACATTGTTGGCCGCCTGAATAATTTGTTCACTATCTCTCAATTTTACTGGATATTTAAGATTATAACCTTCGGTTGGAAAATGCTTTTTGATAATAGCAATTGCTGCATTCATAACCTTCGCAGCGTAATTTCTGTCTTCCAAGCCAGTGGCAAATTGATCAATTTTTTCTTTCGTAGCTTGTGCTTCCTGACTCCTGCCCTCATGCACCTGGTTTAATAATTGTTCCACCAATTCAGTTAAATAATCATAATCTATTTTCACATCCTTGACATGGGTCATTTTCAACTCAATTTGATAAAAAGGAATTTTCTTTTTCTTCGACATAAACTGTTTAAGCTCATTGGTTAAAGTTGTGGTAAGCATGGTTTCTTGAGCACCTGTCATGCCTAATTTTTCAACTAATTCATCAGGATTGTCGTAGTTGAAACCTACTGTATTTCCATCAACTTCTTCAGGGGTATATTGTTTTAATTTAGCCATGCCAGCATTATAATCACGCAGCAAATCAAACATATATTCTTTTTGTTTCTCAGAATATGGTAATTGCTGGAATTCATTAGTTAAGCTGTCTAATTTCTCAACAAACTTTTTAACTTCATTAAATTCATCTTCAAAAGGTTTAGCGATAATACCATCTCTTTGATTGGATTTACGCTGCTCATTTTCTGATAAAATTGCTGAATCTTTATTGGCATAAATTGCCAGAGCTTCATTCATCAGCTTCTCATTTTGAGCAGGCCAGCGATAGTTCACAATACGCCCCCAGGGTTTTTCCTGCATGTCAGCAATACGATTTGTCCTTGAATAGGCTTGAATAAGTCCGGCTCCTTTAAGTGTTCTATCTACATAAAGTGTATTAAGTTCCGGTGCATCAAATCCAGTCAAAAGCTGATCTACCACAATCACAATATCCAGGAAGTTCTTGTCCGTAGCAGTTTTATTCAAACGACTAGTAACATCCTGTGTATATCCAGCTACATCATCCATGCAAAAGCTTGTACCAAATTCTTTGTTATAGGCCTTTATAGCATCATATAAACCTTGATTGGTGGCAAGCATGCTATCATTATTGGATGAGTTCTGGCTGAATGTAACTGCTACTTTTAATGTCTGACCACCATTTTTCCTATTCTCATCATTTACTCGCTGAAATTCACTAAAATACATCATTGCCATTGGAGTACTGGCTTTCCCGCCGCCAACATGAGTGGTAAAGAGGGCATTATATTTACCTTCATTTGAACGATTTCTCCAGTTCTTGAAAATATCTTCAACTACTAACTTGATATGATCCGGATTTTCATCATAAAAGCTTGGTTCAACTGCGTCATCCATATCTTCCTGACTTAGATTATTGATCTTATCTTTAATTTTTTGTTCAGTCCACTTCGGATAGCGTTCCCGGTAGAAATTTGGCAGATATTTGGTTTTCATTTGCTCTTCATCAATGGTTGTTTCAAAATCCACTTTAAAACCTAAAACATTTCTGTCTGCAATTGCTTCACGAATAGTATAGGCATGTAGCAGTGGTCCAAAAATGTCTTCAGTTCGCAAACCGCTGGTAGTTTCATCAAACATGGGTGTTCCTGTATAACCAACCCAGGCGGATTTTCTAAAAGCCTTTTGTATCTTTGCAAAACTTTCGCCGCCAGTTGAACGGTGTGCCTCATCCACGATAAATACAACATTTTTATCAGGTGCTTTAAAAGATTTACGTTTCACTAAAGTATCAAGCTTTTGAACAGAAGTAACAATGATACTATTATCTTTGCTCTTTAATTTACGGCTTAAATCAGTAGTATTATTGGTATCTTGAACACTTCCAATCATATCTTCACCAGCATCCGGGTCATAGGCCCTGTAATTTTCATTTGTCTGTTTCGTTAAAGCAATTCTATCCACTACGAAGACAACTTTGTCAACTTTGGGCATGCGGCTTGCAAGCCATGCTGTTTTAAAACTGGTTATGGTTTTGCCGGAACCAGTGGTATGCCAAACATAACCTACTTTATTTGTACCCAGTTCAAAATCAACTTTCTTTAATTTTTCAATTACATTCTGAGTGGCATATACTTGATATGGACGCATTACTTTTAACATTTGTTTGTTTTTTGTGCCATCCAAAATCATATAATTAGTAGCCATCTGATGTGCCATTGGAATACTTAACATTGAATCCGCAAACTCTTTCCAATTGCGAACAATAGTATTATCACTTTTACGCTGCCAGTTAAAAGCAAAATCCTTATTGAACTTATCCGGCATGGTATTTGCCATATACTTCACGTTATTTGGCGTAATTGCCACTAATATTTGCAAGGTGGAAAAAATATCACCATATTGATTTTCTTCGGAATATTGATGCATTTGATTCAGCGCTTCATTGACATCATGTGCATCACGTTTTTCTTCAATTTGTATGATAGGCAAACCATTAATAAGAAGTGTAGTATCAAAACGACGATTTTGTTTCCCGGCGATAACTGCAGGGCGTTCAATTTGATTAACTACCTGGTACACTGTATCTCCAGCACCAATTTGCTTTTGATCGAAAACCGTTAAAAACACGTGACGGCCGTCATCTAAATCAATTTCGATCTGCGATACACCATTAAGTCCATATAAAAATTGTCCAGCTTCATATGGTGTTTGAATATCAGATATAATCTTTTTAACTTGATTAAATTCCACAGTACTTAGTGGATGATCAAGTGTATTTTGATTGTGCCTCTCAAGAATTTCTTTGAAATTATCCCAAAGCTTTTCTGTAGTTTTAATTTTTGGTTCATACTTCCACAACTTTGTTTTCACACAGTAATCGGCAGATTTTTCACTAACCTTAAAGCCGCTGATTCCTTCCAGATGTTCAGGTTTAGTTATGGTTCCGCTGGTAATATATTGTATTAATTCAGTTTCAAATTGCTCTTCATTCATTTCTCACCTGCCTCCTCTAACCTGGATAATATGATTTTTGTTTCAAGTTCTGCTGCCCTATTTTTAAGGGCCTGCAGCCTTAACTGATTAAAATAGACTTGTCCTATAATTTTTTGCTTATCTATGGAAGGTATTTTCGGTATTTCAAGTTCTTTAAGCTGCTTGAGAGTATATTTTAAAACTTGTGAACCCTGCAGTCCCAACACAAACTGTTTCTTGATTGTTTTGTTTTCATTAATAAGATAAACCAAAAACTTCGGATCAATGTTATTGTCAGGTAATAACTTAACGTAGTTTTGCGTATAAAGATATCCCTCGTGCTCTTTTCTTACCATGGCTGCAATTCCCGTGATTAAACTAAACACCACATCACCATCGCATAAGGTATTTACTTTGTCATTGGTTCTAACTTGTTTATTATCCACATGGCTTGAAACAATACCCACCAGATCATCCGTTAAATCTGTTTGACTATAATAGGTAAAAAGCGGTGTTTTCTCATCAAACATTTCAATAATCCTAAACTGAGGAGATCCACTTACTAATTCAACCAATTCACTCAATTTTTTCATAAAATATTGTGCCTTTCTAAAATTAACTTTATTTACTATGACGTAATCATATCATAAAAGAATTTTTATTACAACTATAAAAATGTAATTTTTAAAAATTACATTTTTAGGTTTTAATTATTTTTTCAATAATTACTTTCGCATTAAATTAATTCATCTCATAAGCTTTATCAATATATTCCTTAGCCTTCTCAAAATCCTTAGCATTTTTTATTGTAACTTCCAAATCTCCAGTTGCCCAATGTCCAACTTTACTCACATCTCTTGTAAAACCATTTTCAAGCACAATATCTTCCGGACTTAACCTTAAATATAACATTATGCTTTTCGTCCTAACCTCTACACATACAATATTTTTTATTTTCTTAAATGCACTATATAATTTCAATTTATTTTCTGTAACATCATCACCTAATGCCAAGATATAGTCTCTAATAGAATAATACAATTCTATTAATTTTGAACTCGTCGTTTCCAATTGTTCATCAAAGGTTTCATCTGTGCTCTGCTTAACTACTTTTTCTGTATTTGTGTCCTTAAATGCTGTAGCTACATTAGAATTTATGAGGTCAAACATCAAAAGTTCCTCTCCAAATTTTTTATATCGTATTAAGTCTATATTCCTATTTATTTGTTTTACAGCATATTCATCATATTTGGTAAAATCTCCTGCTATGCAAAGTCACAGTAAAAATTTATATGGCGCAGATTTTCCCTCAATATGAATACTCTTCCTTTTTTATTATGGGCGGAAACTGTCCCTTGTATTTTAAAAATGCATTTTTGATACTTATTACAATAATTTTAATGTGAAATTAAATGCCTGACAGGCTTTTTAGTATTTCTCTGGTTCTCGTAACTTTACCCTGTCCATATATTATGCTGCTTTTCATACTTTCATTATATTTCCCGGCTTTTTTCTGCCCTTTTATAAGCGCTTTCACTTCGGCATTTATGGTTTTCCTGGATTCTTTCAATTGTTCTTTGATAATTTCATTGATATCTATGAAGTCTATAACTCTCCCATTCCTCAATATAGTCCTTAACTTCCCTTTTAATTCGTCAGAATGTTTCAGACATAGAATTTTACTCATATGGTTTGCCCCGTCTATAGACCAGGCTGTCCCGTTGCCTTTCATTCTTGAAGCTACTACATTCCTTATAGTACTCTCCATAGTACCCAGACCTCCATATTCTATACCTTCAGGCGGCGGTATAGTGATATCATCTCTGTCCTGGTATCTTGCAAGTGCATTAAAATTGTTCTTATAGTAACTGTACAACTCTTTCAGTTCATCATTTGCTTTTTTATCTGTCTCTAAATTTATAAGTTCCTTAATTTTTTCCAATGCTTCATCATACTTTTTTTCTTTTAAGAGCTTTTTTACCGTCTTTCTGGATTCTTCGTCCTTAATCTTACGATTTGCCTTCTGGAATATATGAAATAGATCCAGCTGGTATATTTTCTGGGTGTCATTTTCTGTTTCAGCGCTAATCCATGGGGCTCCATCACCATTTAGAATAGTATACTGAATTTTATCCTGGTTGTATACTTCTGAAATATGGCTGTTTATCAGGTTATCAAAGTTACTGCCTTTTTCATACCCTGAAAAATACCTGGTCCCAACAGTCCTGTATCCATCATTCTTTTTAATCCACCCTTCGTATATTTTACCCACCTTGAGTTCCTGTTTATTCTTTTTACCCTGTATTTTTAAGTAAACCCCATCCTTTTCTTCAAAGAGCACATTCACTTCTCTTTTACCTCTAAGTTCTCCTTTAAGGTATTTTGTAACCCTGTTATTTTCAATCTTTTCTATAGCACTGCCAAAGTAGTCTGCTTTATTTTTTATAGTCTGGTGGCTTACTTTTGTTAATGTGGATTTTTCTATTTTAGCTGCACTTTTCCTGTAAGAGCTGTCAACCGCGGTATCTATCATTTTCTCAATTAAATTTTCACTTGTTCTGCCCACCAAATTTAAATTCAGTGCATCATCCATGAGAAAGACTCCCCGGTTATTGTATTTATCTATATAGTATCTCCTGCTGAAGGTCAAATCGCCCATTATTGTCTGAATAGTTTTTTCTGTTTTGAACTTATACCTGTATCTTTTGGTATTCCTGCTTTCAAGTATCAAGTTGTCTACATTTTCCAGCATGAGCTTAATCCTTGATAGACCTGCTTCACATACAATACCATAAACTTCCTCTTCTATATTGTTGAAATTCAATTCTAATTCATCTAAAATTATATTGTTCATGCTAAAGCTCCTTTCTATTTTTTTATGGCAATTTAATTATAAAAAGTCTTTAGTATGAATAAAAGGCCTTTCAGCCAGGTAATTGCTGAAGGCCTTTCCTTATTTTCTGCCTAAAAATATTTTACTTACTCGTAACGATATATTAGGGTATGTTTTAATTTAATGCTGAAACTTGATATAATTATATTATATTTGATGGAAGGAGTTCATGACTATGGCAAATTCAAATACTATGATAGAAGAGATAAAAAAATTACCATTACATAAACAAGATCATATATATTCTTTTTTAGAAGAAGTACTTGTGTTAGGCTCACAAATAAAACAAATTACATAAGAAGTTAAAGAATTTAGATTTTGCAAAGATAAATTCTTCCCTCATTGTGGTGCTGAAACTGTTTCAAGGAATGGGAAAATGGCATATCAAGAAATAGAAAGGCTCTATAATGACTGTATAGGGGATAATTCTATACTTTGTACCGAATATACATTACCAATAAAAATGGCCATAGGAGGGAAAATATGAATAAAAAATTTTTTTCAACAATTATCATAGTATCTTTGCTTATGACGGCTTGTGGAAGAACCAATTCAACTAATCCTCCGCAACAAAATAACCAGTCGACACCTAATACCACTACTCAAAATAGCACAAATACAACAACTTCAAAGTCAGAGTCTGATACTAATAACATAAAAAATATAAAAGGTTTTGCCGCTATTGAAAATCAGTCTTTTACGGTTGATTTAAATTCATGGGGTAATGTCAAATTTGTATCCGGGAAAATTACAGGTGGCAATCACATACCGGCAGTATTTTATTTAACCAATGAAAATGGAGATATTCTTTATAGCTTTGAAGATACACCTTTCCCGTATAATGTAGATGTTAAAGCAGTTTCATTTCAAGATGTAAATAAAGATGAATTAAAAGATATAATCATCATTGTTATTGACAACGCCAACTCTGGGAAACCAATATCCGCTGTTTGGTTGCAAAATGCTGATAAAAAGTTTATTTGTGACACGAAACTATCTCAAGAGATGAATGAGTCTGGAAAAAACAAAGATATAAAAACTGTAACGGACTATCTTTCTAAAAAATTCTAAATGCCTTAAAGGCACATTTAGGGAAATCAGAATGACTTCCCTAAAAATTTTGTAAGTGAGTCAGAACGAAATCAGCAAGTAGAAAATAGCCTGGATAGAGTTCATAATTCAAATAAGAAAAGTTCGTCAGATTTAACTAATGAAACAAAACAAAATGATAATATTCAAAAAGATAATACGATAAATACAATAGCAAAAATAAAGGAAAGAAGAAAAGAGTTATTACGGAAAATCTTATGATATATATGATACCTTATATGAGAAAGAAAGAAGTGTAAATATGGGTATGGGAAGATGAATATAGATTAGTCTCATTTATGACATAAGATAAATATAATAAATAAATGATAATAAC
>NZ_FXYI02000058.1:0-18253 GCF_900184915.1 Clostridium sp. HV4-5-A1G
GTTAATTATAAATTTAATATTATCAAATTTAAGGTAATATAATTTACATTTTCAGATGTAATCTCCATCAAAAAACCTAATCCTGCACTTGGTGGAAAAATGGATCTTTCAAAGTGGAATTTTAAGAAAAACGGTCCTGTAAATCTTGATGGACAGTGGGAGCTGTATGATCATCAATTGCTTGCTCCAGAAAATTTTACAAGAAAAAGCAGTGTAAAGCCAAGATTGACAGGATATATCAAACTTACTTCCACCAGGCAAAATGATAAAAATAATAAATTTATGGAACCCAAAGGAGTGAGAACTTACAGGTTAGTTGTGAAAGTAAAACCTTCCGATAAAGTATTTGGACTTAAACTTGAGAATGTGCGGACGAGCAATAAATTATTTGTAAATGGAATTTTAAGGGGCTTCAGTGGAAACCCTGCTGAAAAAAATAATGGATACCATGCTGGAATGATTCCTTATGATACATATTTTAATATTCAGGGAAGTAGAGCTGAAATAATTATCCAGTCTGCCAATTTTGGGTATCCTCTTAAGGGCACATTGTATAAAATATGCTTCGGACTTCAAAAAAATATCAGCTTCATGACTACTACCAATTCTTCCATTGAACTGGCGGGAACCATATTGATGTTTTTGCTTGCCGTTTATAGCTTGTATGTATATGCCGCATGGAAAAAGGACAAAAGTTTTTTATACCTTGGAATAAGCTTTCTGTCCTTTGCCGTCGACCTGCTTTTTAATGGAGAGAAACTGCTTGTACAGTTATTCCCGGTCATTCCATTTGAATTGGAATGTAAGATTAAGAAAATGGCAGTAATACTGACTATAGCATCCCTGGCCTGGATTATAAGGGAATTCAACAAAAACATATTGTCAAAAATCACTGTCAAAGCTGTCAATGTGATAAGTATAGTTTATGTACTGGTAGTTTTAACTGTCAGCTATCCTGTGTACATGTACCTGGATTTACCCAAATATATAGTTATCACGGCGTTTCTGATCATGATAATTTTAAAACTTACGGTTATGAACATAAAGGATACCTGTGGTTCCATGAATAAAAAAGAAGCCGGCCTTTTTCTGGAGGCTATAATATGTATCAGTATTTGCCTGGTGAATAATTTTTTATATGAATTGAATCTGACAAGCACCAAACTTGTGGGTTCTGCAGCACTCTGCGGATCTATGGTACTTTTATTTACTATTTTATCCAATGGGTTTTTGAATGCCTATAAAAATATGGAAAAAATGTCGGGGGAGCTCATAGGAATGGATAAGGTGAAGAATGAGTTTATTGCCAGGACTTCTTATGAACTCAAAGCTCCCCTCTATGGAATAATCAACATAACTGAGACCATAATCAAAGAGAACAGCGGTTATATGAAAGATGAAAATGTCAAAGATATAATAATACTGAAAGATATGGCTTTGAAGCTGACAAATATCGTAAATGACACACTGGACATAACTTTGCTGAAAAATGGACAGCTGAAGATAAGCATATGCACGGTGGATGTAAAAGTCTGTGCGAGTATAGTGGTGGAAAGCTACAAGTACATATTACAGAAGAAAAACATAAATATCATCAACAATATAAGGGAAGAGGTATTGGTAAAGGCAGATGAGAGCAGGATACAGCAGGTGATATTCAATCTGGTGGGCAATGCTGTAAAAAATATGGACAAAGGTACTATAAAGATAAGCTGCAGCAGAAAAGGTGACATGGTATATGTGTCGGTGGAGGATACAGGCCCAGGAATACCTGAGGACAAGCAGCATAAGGTTTTTATGCCCTATGAATCTTTGAATCCAGAGGGCATCGGGCTGGGTTTGTATATAACAAAACAGCTGGTGGAACTCATGAAGGGTGAAATATATCTGGACTGGTCGGAGAAGGGCAGGGGAAGCCGTTTTGTGTTTTCACTGCCGGTTTCAAAAGAAAAAAATGATGTCTATGAGGAGAACAGGAAGAGGAATGAAGAGTATTTCCACAGCCTGTCTTCTACAGATTATTCTGATACAGTACAGGGCAGAAAAAATGAAGGCACTATTTTGATAGTAGATGATGAAATATTCAATGTACAGACGGCCCTCAACATATTTTACAGGGAAGGATATAATATTTTAACTGCACTCTCGGGAGAAGAGGCCTTGAAAAAAGTAGAAGACAATAAAGTGGACCTGGTACTTCTTGATGTTATGATGCCGGGAATTTCCGGTATAGATGTATGCAGGAAGATCAGGGAAAAATACTCTCTTATAGAACTTCCCATACTCATATCCACCTTGAAAGACGTGAATTATGATCTGTTCCTGGGTTTTGAGGCAGGGGCCAATGATTTTATAACCAAGCCTTTTGAGGAAAGGGAAATCACTGCCAGGGTGAGGACACTGATTCAGCTGAAAAAATTCATGGAAGATGCGCTGAAAAATGAGATGGCTTTTCTTCAGGCACAGATAAAGCCGCATTTTCTGTACAATACCATAAGCACCATAATTTCCTTTTGTTATACCGATGGAGAAAAGGCAGCGCAGCTCCTCACCGATTTCAGCAGATATCTCAGATTAAATTTTGATATAGACAATAAGATGATGCTTGTACCATTAAGGCATGAGCTTGAAATGGTGGATGCCTATATTAAAATAGGGAAGGTACGTTTTGGCGACAAGGTTCACATCGAATATGACGTTGAGCATCAGATTATGGGAGAAAAAGTCCCCGTCCTCTGCATTCAGCCCTTAGTGGAAAATGCTGTAAAGCACGGCCTCCTGGGGAAAAGGGAAGGCGGAACCGTATATGTTTCTGCCAGTAAGGAAAAAAATACAATTCATATTTCAGTAAAGGACAACGGTATTGGCATGAATGATGAGAAACTTGAGGAACTTAGAAATAGTGAAGTTTACAATAATGGGGTTGGTTTTTCAAATATCAGCAGGAGAATTAGAAAACTTCAAAAGGGAGATATAGATATACACAGTATTGAGGGAAAAGGAACAATTGTTGATATGTTTATTAAAAGTTTATGAATAATTTATATGTCTTGCGGGGGGATAATTGATGAGAACTGTAATTGTAGAGGATGAAAGGCCTATACTGGAGCTGATGAAGCTGGTTATCGGCAGAAACAGGCATCTTGAAATAGTGGGGCAGTACACTGATTCCAGGGAGGCCATGGAAGGTATACCGGGACTTTTGCCGGATGTTGTTTTTGTAGATGTGGAGATGCCCTTTATGGATGGCATTGAACTTTCGAGAAAAATAAAAAATTTCAATGAAGATATCCAGATAGTTTTTGTAACCGTCTATGAAAAATATGCTCTGGATGCATTTAAGGTAGATGCGGTAAACTATATTTTAAAACCCATTACGGAAGAGGATTTAAATGCAACAGTAGACAGGCTTCTTAAAAACCGGCATGCAGCAGTGAAAAGCTCTGAAGATGACAAAAAGAACAAAATGTTTATTTTGGGATCCTTCAGGGTATACGGCAGTTCCGGAAGGGAAATCACCAGATGGTCCACTTCAAAGGTACAGGAGCTGTTTGCATATTTTGTACATAAGAAGGGAAAGTGCACAAGTAAATGGGAGCTTTGTGACATACTCTGGCCCAAATTCCATTCTAAAAAAGCTGAACACAACCTGTACAGTACCATATACAGGTTAAAAACTGTCCTCAATAAAGCAGAAATAGAAAATACAGTATACTGTGAAAATGGAAAATATGGAATGGATTTTGAAAGTTTTTACTGTGACAGCTGGGAATTCGAAAGTTTTATTGAAAATAATTCCTCGGTTGATGACAGGAATATAGGTGACTGGGAAAAAAATACGGCACTTTATAAGGGAGTGCTTTTTGGAAATGACGATTATCTATGGGATATGGAACTAAATGAAAAACTGGTGAGATACTATTCCCTAAGCACCAA
This sequence comes from Clostridium sp. HV4-5-A1G, assembly GCF_900184915.1. Taxonomy (NCBI): domain Bacteria; kingdom Bacillati; phylum Bacillota; class Clostridia; order Eubacteriales; family Clostridiaceae; genus Clostridium; species Clostridium sp. HV4-5-A1G. Next base: position 3,937 of record NZ_FXYI02000058.1, read on the forward strand.
AAATATAGCCAGATATTATATGAAGATGAAAATTTACAGTAAATCAGAGGAATATTTGAAAAAGGCAATTGCGGCAAATTCTTTTGACGAGGAGGCCCATGATCTCATGATGCAGATTTATTTTTATATGGGAAATAAGACAGCTCTGGTAAGACACTATAAAAAATTAAGTGATTTGTTCCAGAAGGAGCTCCACATAAAGCCTAAAGAATCAACCTTGAAGCTCTATAAAAGTCTGCTTATAAAATTGTAGGAAGTTCAAATCACAATCTGAATGAAGTTAAAGGTCAAAGCACTTTTAACTATAATTTTACACTGCAAGTAATTTATTAAAAAAGATGGCAGATCTTTTAAACCGGGAGCTCCCATCTTTTTTGTGAGTAATTTGTGAGTGATTTGTGAAGTTTATGTGACAAGAATAGAGTATTATTAAAAAGATAAAGTAAAAATGAATACTAATTAGTATCTGTTCTTACTTTATAGGGCTCTTTGAACAATAAAGCAGTAAAGTTATAAAATCATAATCCAAAAAACTTTATTTTTATTATTGTAAGGGTCTATATTTTTATTTCAGAAAGGAGGGAGAAAATGAAAAAGAAAAAATTTTCATCAATTGCAGTGGCAATATTGTTTGTGCTGCAGATATTTTCATCATTTGGCCCCATAGGAAGTGTAAAGGCAGATGAAAGCTCAAATCCGGCAGCTCCTGTAGATCTTACAGGTACATTTAAATTTATAACCGGAGTCACCCTTACAGACGAAAAGGGAAATGATATCAGTAAAGCAGAAAATGTGGACAAAAGTTCGGCAGTTAATGTAAACTATAAATTCTTAATCCCGGGAGGTACAATTGTAAATAAGGGGGATACCTACAAACTGCAGCTTCCTGAGCAGATTAAGATCTCAAGTGAACAGACAGAGGGCATTAAAGATTCTAACGGCAATACAATAGCAAGTCTGGATGTGGATACATCAGATAAGGCATTGATTACTTTCAATGGCACAGCAGCTTCTGATTCTGATGTAATTGGCAGTTTTGCCATATCCGCCGGATTCGATGAAGATAAAGTGGGAACAGAAAATCCTGCATCCATTGATTTTAAAATTGATGGACAAAGTCCTGTGACGGTGAATTTCAAGCAGGATACGTCATCAGAGGATACTAGCTCTTCCAGCACAATTGGGCAGACAGTTTCTCCAGGTGATGTTTCAGCATCTGCCGATACAACTACTGGCAGTGATATCACAGATTCATTTCATTTTATTACGGGATTCAGCGGCTTGACTGACAAGGATGGCAATAAATTGGATGATGATGTTGATGTCCCTAAAGATTCAGAAGTCCATGTTAATTATACATGGGGAATTCCTGATGATGTAACTGTTACTGCTGGTGATTATTATGATATTTCAATACCAAAACAAATTGAGATTACAAGTGCATCTTTGCCTAGTCAAATTGATTATGGTGGAAATACACTGGCTGATATCTCTATAGAAACTGGAAATGTAGTCAGATTTACATTTACAGATGCTGTAAATAGCTATAAAGGTGTTACTGGAGGACTTTCTGCAGCCTGCTATTTTAACAAGGATGAAATAGGGACAAATAACCCGGTTCCAATTGAATTTACCGTTCCTGGTGTGGGAAGTACTACTGTAAATATAGACTTTGACCAGCCATCACCAACAATTGTAAAAAGTGGGCATTATGATCCAGCAACTGATGAAATCACATGGACAATAACAGTAAACAAGGAAAATGTCAATGTGGCCAATGCTGTAGTGGAAGATACCATTAATAAAAATGAAGGACAAAAATTTGTCAGCGGCTCTATTACTATTCAAGATGGTAATAATCCATCCCAAAGTGTACCTGACGTAAATGCATATACTGATACAGACGGAGTTGAAAAGTTGACTTTTAACTTGGTCAATATAACAAAGCAGCAGATTATAACTTTCAAGACCAGTATACATGATGATCTGGCTGCCAAAGGTCAGGGTACGATACTTATAGTAATGAAGCTACTTTAAAATATGGAGAAGATATTAATAATCCTATTATTTTGCCTTCTTTACCTGCTACAGTGTCTGTACCTGTAAAACTGATAAGTAAAACTGGAACTTACGACGAAGCTAATAAGAAAATTAACTGGACAATCACTGTAAATGAAAGTGGAAGGACAATTGACAATGCAGTGGTCACTGATACTATTCCCGCCGGGCTGAAACTGGATCCCGAAACTATAAAAGTAGGAGATACCTCTGAGAGTGCTGATGCTGCTGCACCTACAACAGTTTCTTATACTTTTACGGATTATGCAACTGAAAGTACATTTAGTCATAGCCTGGGGAAAATAACGGGCCCCAGGGTTATTAAATTTTCGACTGCTGTAAATCCGGAAGTCTACAATCACAATAACGAAAAGGACAATCAATATATTAACACTGCCTATATAAACGGAAGCGGTATATTGGATGAGAGTGGTACTGGAAAAGGAACTCCTGGTACTGGTACTGTTCCTGTACCCACCAGTATCATCAGCAAAAGCGGGTCATATGATGCATCAGCGGTATTATTACCTGGACAATTACTATAAATGGTGATAAGACGACTGTTCCTGCCGGTGCAGTTGTTACGGACACTATTCCTGTAGATCAGACTTATGTATCTGGTTCTGCAAGTATAGATGATAGTTCAAATGGAGCGTTTACTACATTATCGGATAATCAGATTATTTATACCTTTACTAGCGATTTTAATAAAACTTATAATATAACCTTTAAGACGCAGGTAGTTGAAAAGGGTGATTATCAGGCAAATTCCAGTAAAAAATATACTAATGCTGCCAACATTAAAGTGCCCGGTGTAATAGACGAAAATGCCAATGGATCTGTAGATGTAAAAAGTAATGTAATTGACAAATCAGGTGCAGGATATGATTATAACTCTAAACTGATAACCTGGAAAATACTGATAAATGATAATAAGATGTCTGTAACCGGTGCTGTTGTAACTGATAATATTCCAAAGGGTTTGAAGTATGTTTCTGGTTCTGCAAAAATAATAGACGGAAATTATTCAGGAGATCTAGACAGTGCAACTCCCAGCACTTCTGCGGGGGGAAGTTTTAATGAACCGCAGCCAATTGATGATAGTTCAGCAGGAAAAATTGGGGATTCCGGAAATAATGGAACTCTCACTTATAAATTTCCCGATTCTTCCAATAGTAATACCTATACTATAATGTTTCAGACGGAGCTTGTAGATTTAAGTATTTTTACTACTCCGGGAAATCCTGAGGTAACAAATAGTGCTTATATAACTGGAGAGGGAATATATGGCACAGTAACGGATTCAGGCAGTCAAACCATTAGCAATCCGATAGTCACTAAAACTGCCGATCATCCTGATGGTAAGTCCTATATTAACTGGACATTGGACATAGCTCCCAATAATGTTGTAGATTTGTCCAATGCAATTATAAGTGATACTTTACAGGAAGGACTGTCATTAAATACGGATTCCGTAGAATTATATAATGCTACGGTAAATTCTTCTGATGGAACTCTCAGTCCAATTGGAGATAAGATAAAGCTTACCAAGGATAACGTGAAGTATGATCCTGATACCAGGTTATTTGAATTTACTTTTCCGGATGATTCGGATAATAAGCCTTTTGTACTTAAATTTGTAACCAATGTTACTGAAAATGGTACCTATGCGAATTCTGTTACATTTAAGGGAAAGACTTATAATTCCACAAATGATTCTGGATATGTAAAGTATGTCAGCGGAAGTGTCTGGGTAACTGGCACACCGGTAAGCATCAAAATTGTAAAGTCCGATAGTGATAATTCCCAGCCGTTAAGCGGGGCAGTATTCCAACTTCTGGATCAGTACGGAAACGTCAAGGCAACTTCTTCAGCTACAGTAAATGATGGTTCTGTTGTTTTTGATGGACTTTTGTATGACACAGATTATTATATTAAAGAAATAACGGCTCCTACAGGGTATAACCTCAATAGCACGGAATATAAATTCCAGCTTAATAAAAGTGATCAAAACAATTATGACTCTCAAGATGGAGTGTTTAAATTTGATGGAAGTGACAGTAGTCAGGCAACTTACAATTACAGGGACACCGTTATCAGAGGCAATATACAGTTCACCAAAACTGGAGAAGATGCAGATGAGGCGGGATTAAACGGAGCAGTATTTGGGCTGTATAAAGATTCAAGTTGCAATGATGCTGTTAAAGATTCCCAGGGCAAGAGTGTAACTGCAGCTAGCGAAGAGAATGGACGTGTTACATTTTCTAATGTTCCATATGGTACCTATTATATAAAAGAGATCGCTCCGCCAACAGGTTACAATCCTTCTGATAAGGTACTGACTGCGGCTATAGGAGATAATGACAATGGAAAGACTGTAGATGCTGTGTATAATGATGCAGATGGAAATCCTTCAAGTGTACTTTTCGACAACAAGATAAGGGGAAACATACAGTTCAAAAAGACAGATCAGAGTGGAAATCCTCTTAAAGGTGCGGTATTCACACTTTACAGAATTGGTGATGACGGTAAAACTCTTACAGCGGTGAAGGATGCTGACGGCAAGGATTTGACTGCAGCAAGCGGTGCAGATGATGCAGAGGGTGCAGCTGTTACAACTGGCAATGTGATATTTAGCAATATCGAGTATGGCAGCTATGTAATAAAGGAAACTGAAGCACCTCCAGGATATTACCTTTCATCCAAAGTGCTGGATGCAAGTATAACTGCTGACGGAAGCACTGTATATGCAAGACCTGAAGGAGATGCTGGAACGGGTGTATACAGCCTTTCAGATACGAAGATTCCGGGCGGCGGCAGTGTAGGTATTCAGGGAACCATAAGTGTGAAGAAAACCGACGATGGCGGAAATGCTTTGAGCGGTGCGGTATTTACACTCTATAATGACAGCGGCAATCCGGTTCAGACTGCAACTACAGATGCCGGCGGAACTGCCCGGTTTACCAAAGTACAGCCGGGGAAATACACTGTGAAGGAAACCACAGCTCCTGCAGGATATGTGCTTTCTTCCCAGGTAATTCCTGTGGAAATAAACATGAGCAAGACCTATGACATCGGAACTGTGAAAGATACTAAAAATGCAGCCTCCATTGAAGTGAAGAAGACAGATGCCAGCGGAAATCCACTCAGCGGAGCCAAATTCACACTGTACAACAGCGGTGTGGAAACGGCCTCGGCAGTCAGCGGGCAGGACGGAATTGCAAGATTTGACAATGTGGTTTATGGAAGCTACACTATCAAAGAGACAGCGGCACCTGCCGGATATGATTTGAACGGGAAGACATTGAGTGTCAATGTGGATTCTTCGAAGACATATCAGTTTACCGTAGTGGATGAAAAGGGAACCCCGAATCCGAATAATCCGGGAGGGACCCCGAATCCGAACAATCCAGGTGGAACTCCAAACCCGAACAATCCGGGAGGGACCCCGAATCCGAACAATCCGGGAGGAACTCCTAATCCCAGCAATCCAGGCGGAACTCCGTCTGAAAATATTTCCAAGGGACTTCCTAAAACGGGGAGTATGGTAGATACTGCAGTACTGCTGGTAATTGGAATGATGGCAGTTCTTGCAGGGATCTGGATGATGATGAGAAGTAAAAGATCAGAAAAAAACATCTAGGCGAAATTAAGTGACAGGAAGATGGTGTTTCCCGGGATATTGGGAAGCACCATCTTTTATATAATACATTTTTATAAACAGGTCATGATCTGCAGATACATGCCTGAAAGGATTTATCTTAAAACATTAAAAAAGGGAGCTGGACTTTACCTAAAATACCTGGAAAAAGATAATGCCATAACTGAATATATAAAACAACTTAAAGGTTGACATTGATAGTTGAAAGTTTTCAGTGAAGAGTGAAAAATTAATGAAGATTTTTCACTCTTAATTTTTTGCTTCAAATTTTGAACTTATAAAAAAATATTTGACTAGAACAGGACAATGCAGTAAAATATATTTTGCATACGAAATATTTTTATGCGAAACATAAGAATATTCTGAAAGGAAGAGAGGACATGAGCGATGTAGAAGATGGAATAAAGCTGCTTAGAACAATAAAAAGGGTGATGAAGAATGCACACAGGATTATGGGGAGGCGGTTTAAGGAACTTAATCTAACTGGACCACAATTGTTTGTGGTGATGAATCTTATGCGTCATGGAAAAATGAAGATAAGTGATCTGGGTGAAAAGATGAGTTTGTCCAATAGCACTGTGTCGGGAATTATCGATAGACTGGAGAGACAAAATGTTGTAAAAAGAACCAGGAGCAGGGAGGACAGAAGAATAGTCTATGTGAGTGTTACTCCCGAATTTAAAAAGATCGCTGATGCAAAGCATGAGGAAGTTGATAGGATATTTCAATCCATGATAGATGTGGCTACCCCGGAGGAAATGGATATAATAAGCAGGGGGTTGTATACATTGGAAAAAGTAATGAATAGACAGAAAATGAATGGGGAGTGAAGACATAATGCTTAAATTGATGAAATACCTGAAGCCGTTTATTGTGCTTGTTATAAGTGCAGTAATTTTACTTTTCATACAGGCAATGTGTGATCTTGCCCTGCCGGACTACATGTCTAATATTGTAAATGTAGGAATACAGCAGAGCGGTATCGAAAATGCAGTGCCGAAAGCAGTGAGAGAAAGTGAAATGAACAGACTTTTAGTATTTATGAATGAAAATGATAGACAGCAGATCTTAAAAAATTATACATTTGTGAATAAATCCAGCCTCAATTACAGTGGATATCTCAAGGATTATCCAGGACTTGAAAGTGAACCCCTGTATGTTTTAAAAAATATAGATGAGCCGCAGATTGACAGGATGAATCCTGTAATGGGAAAGGCCTTCCTGGCTGTTTCCGGTGTGGAAAAAATTAAAGATAGTGCAGGAAATGGAGTTATAAATTTTAACGGGCAGAAGATACCTGCAAATACGGATCTATTTGCACTGTTTTCAAAACTCCCTGAAACGCAGCGGCTGAAAATAAGTGAAAGTATGAATAAAAAATTTACTTCAATGGGTGACAGCATGATAATACAGGCCTCATCGGCCTCAATCAGGGATGAATATGAGAAAATAGGAATGAATACTGATAAAATTCAGAGCAGATATATTGTCCATATGGGTGTAATCATGCTTCTAATTTCTCTGCTTGGTGCAGTCTGTACCATTGCGGTAGGGCTTATAGGGGCTAGAATTGCAGCGGGATTATCAAAAAATTTGCGTAGAGATCTGTTTACCAAAGTGGAGAGCTTTTCCAGTGAGGAATTCAATAGATTTTCAACAGCATCGCTTATAACAAGAACTACCAACGACATCACCCAGATACAGCTGGTTGTTTTTCTTGCAGTGAGAATGCTTATATATGCACCTATTTTAGGTGTGGGGGGAGTTTTGAAGGTTTTAAGCAAGAGTACTTCCATGACCTGGATCATTGCCCTGGCGGTGGTGATTCTATTGGGCTTAATCGGCAGCATATTTGCAGTTGCCTTCCCAAAATTTAAAATTGTGCAGAAACTGGTAGATAAATTGAATCTCATTACCCGTGAAAATCTGTCTGGAATGATGGTGGTAAGGGCATTTAATACTCAAAAGTTTGAAGAGAAAAGATTTGATAGGGCAAATCAGGAACTGACAGATACAAACTTGTTTATAAATCGTGTCATGTCTGCCATGTTTCCAGCCATGATGCTCATAATGAATGGTGTCACAATACTCATAGTCTGGGTTGGTGCGCATCAGATTGCAAGTTCAAGTATGCAGGTGGGAGATATGATGGCATTCATGCAGTATGCCATGCAGATTATATTTGCCTTTCTCATGATGTCCTTTATGTTTATTCTTATACCAAGGGCCTCGGTATCTGCCCAGAGAGTCAATGAAGTTCTGGAAGTAAAGCCCTCCATTGTAGATCCAGAAAAGCCCCTGCACTTTCCTGATGAAGTTAAAGGTGTTATAGAATTTAAAAATGTTTCTTTCAGATATGAAGGTGCAGAAAAAGATGTATTAAAGAACATAAGCTTTAAGGCTCTTCCAGGTCAGACAACAGCCTTTATTGGTTCCACCGGTTCAGGTAAATCCACTCTTGTCAATTTGGTGCCGCGTTTTTATGATGTAACCGGGGGACAGATTTTTATCGATGGAATTGATATAAGAAAAGTTGCACAGCGTGAGCTTAGAGATCTAATTGGTTATGTACCCCAGAAAGGTGCATTGTTTAAAGGTACTATTGAATCCAATTTGAAATATGCCAGAGATAGTGCGTCGGACAGTGATATGGAAGAAGCGGCGAGAATTGCCCAGGCGAAAGAATTTATTGATGAAAAACCGGAAAGATTTGAAAGTGAAATTTCCCAGGGAGGTTCAAATGTATCGGGAGGACAGAAGCAGAGGCTGTCTATTGCCCGTGCCCTCGTGAAAAGGCCGAAGATCTATATATTCGATGATAGTTTTTCCGCACTTGATTTTAAGACCGATTCTGCTCTTAGAAAGGCTCTTAAAACCGAGACAGAGTCAAGCACCATTCTTATAGTTGCCCAGCGTATTTCCACAATCAAGAATGCGCAGCAGATAGTAGTGCTTGAAAAGGGAGAGATAGTTGGAATTGGCACCCATGGTGAATTAATGGAGGAATGTGAAACCTATAGGGAAATCGCATTATCACAGCTGTCTAAGGAGGAATTGGCATGAGTGAACACAATAACAGACGGAAACCTTCTTTAAGGAAAAATAGGGGACCGAGAGGTATGATAATTGCCGGGGAAAAAGCCCACAACTTTAAAGGTACTATGAAAAAACTCATGGGTTACCTGGGTATATATAAGATATCAATTGCTGTTGTAGTTATTTTTGCCGTTGCAAGTACTGTATTTTCCATAGTGGGACCTAAGATACTGGGAAAAGCTACCACCAAATTATTTGAAGGTGTTATGGCAAAGATATCTGGTACCGGAAATATAGATTTTGCCTATATAGGGAGAATAATTGTGCTGCTGGCAGTCTTATATACGATTGGTTCATTGTTCGCCTACGTTCAGGGTTGGATAATGTCCGGAGTGTCCATGAAGATAAGCTATAAATTCAGAAAGGATATTTCGGAGAAAATCAATCGTATGCCTTTAAAATATTTTGACAGGACGAATCATGGTGAGGTACTGTCCAGGGTTACCAATGATGTGGATACTTTAAGTCAGACTCTTAATCAGAGTTTAGGACAGATCATCACTTCTGTTACCATGGTTTTAGGAGTGCTGGTTATGATGTTCAGTATAAGTTGGCAGATGACCCTTGTGGCACTCTGTATAATTCCCGTATCTCTGGGACTCATAATGCTCATTGTTAAATATTCACAGAAGTATTTCAAACAGCAGCAGGACTACCTTGGAAATTTAAATGGACATGTGGAAGAGATGTATGGCGGTCATATTGTGATGAAGGCCTTCAATGGTGAAAAAGACAGTATTAAAAAATTTGACAGGATGAATAAAAGGCTTTTCGGATCAGCCTGGAAATCTCAGTTTTTATCTGGTATAATGATGCCCATGATGAACTTTGTAGGCAACCTGGGGTATGTTGCAATATGTATTTTGGGAGGTTGGCTGGCAGCAAAGAAGGCTATTGAAGTAGGTGATATTCAGGCATTTGTCCAGTATGTTCGATCCTTTACCCAGCCTATTTCACAGATTGCCAATATTTCAAATATACTTCAGCAGACAGCAGCATCAGCGGAGCGTATTTTTGAATTCCTGGAGGAGGAAGAGGAAACTCCTGAAACTTCTGATGCAGTTAAACCTGAAAATATACGGGGTCATGTAGAATTTAAGAATGTTCATTTTGGATATGATCCGGATAAAATTGTTATAAATAATTTTTCAGCTTCTGTTAAGCCCGGTCAGAGAATTGCAGTCGTAGGCCCTACGGGAGCTGGTAAAACTACAATCATTAAACTTCTCATGCGCTTCTACGATATAAATGCCGGACAGATTCTTGTGGACGGCCATGATATAAGGACTTTTACGAGAAAGGATCTCAGATCCATATTTGGCATGGTGCTTCAGGATGCATGGCTTTACAATGGCAGTATAATGGAGAACATTCGTTACGGACGTATTGGTGCAACTGATGAAGAAGTTGTTTCAGCAGCAAAGGCGGCCCATGTGGACAGCTTTGTTCACACTCTGCCAGATGGATACAATATGATACTGAATGAAGAAACTTCAAATGTATCCCAGGGACAGAAACAGCTGCTCACCATTGCAAGGGCAATACTTGCAAATCCCAGGATACTTATTTTGGATGAGGCTACGAGCTCTGTGGATACCCGTACGGAATTGCAGATTCAAAAGGCCATGGATAATCTCATGAAAGGCCGTACAAGTTTTATAATTGCCCACCGCCTTTCTACGATCCGTGATGCCGACCTGATACTTGTCATGGATCACGGTGATATTGTTGAGCAGGGAAAGCATGTTGAACTTCTTAAAAAGAACGGAGTGTATGCAGATCTCTACAACAGTCAGTTTGAAACTGCGTAAATTAATAAGGTCGAGAAAAGTTTCAGTAGACTTTCTTGGCCTTATTAATTTTAACTTTATGCAGTTTTTTGAATTTACTGTATAATGTGTACTTATCTATATACTAAAGTATTTTAATTATTTTAACAAAAATTTTGACAAAAATACTACTTAGTAATAAAATATGCCTATATATATTTGTAAATTTTCATATATGACGGACATATTTCAAATACTGCATATCCGCCATACTCAAACAATTATGAATAAATGTATTTTTAATATTCATGATGAATTTGGCAGCAAATATATAAAAAAAGATTGGGAGGCTATTTTATATGAGCACTGAAGAAATTGAAAAGTTAAAGCAGCTGGTATGTAAAACTATCGATGCCAATTCCGGAAAGATAATAGACTTTTCAAAATCTGTGGAGAAAGAACCAGAGCTGGGATTTAAAGAAGAAAAGACATCTAAAAAGGTAAGGGATATTTTTGACAGCATAGGCCTGAAGCATAGAGATGGACTGGCTATTACTGGAGTAAAGGCAAAATTGAAGGATGGGCATGATGGTATAAATGTAGCTGTTCTCGGAGAGTTGGATGCAGTCATATGCAGGGGAAATAAAAATACAGATCCTGAAACAGGGGCGGCTCATACCTGCGGACATCATCTGCAGTTGGGAGCTTTGATTGGCTCGGCTATAGGTTTGAAGTTATCTGGAATTGCAGATAAATTAAATGGGAATGTGACTTTTATGGCAGTGCCATCGGAAGAATGTATTGAATTTGCCTACAGACAAAAGCTAATACAGCAGGGAAAAATTCATTTTTTAGGTGGAAAACAGGAACTCATATATCAAGGTGAATTTGACGATGTAGATATAGCCATGATGATGCATTCCATGAAAAATTGTCCAAATCCTACTGTACTTTTGGGAAAATCTAGTAATGGATTTTTAGCCAAAACCATACAGTATATAGGAAAGGCAGCCCATGCAGCTGAGGCACCAGAACAGGGGATAAATGCATTAAATGCTGCAATGATTGGGCTTATGGGCGTAAATGCCCTTAGAGAAACTTTTAAAGACGAAGATTATATAAGATTTCATCCTATTATTACAAAAGGTGGAGATGTAGTAAACAGTGTTCCCGATGATGTCAGAATTGAAAGTTATGTTCGTGCAAGGACTATAGATGCCATGGTGAAGACAAATGAAAAAGTTGACAGGGCACTTAAAGCCGGGGGAGATGCAGTGGGTGCAAAAACTGTTATCAGGACCATACCGGGATATTTGCCTCTTGAATGTTCACAGGAATTAAATGATATGTACAGGCGAAATTGCAGTGAACTTTTACCTGAAAGCGGTGTGCTGGAAGGAGGACATTTTTTTGCTTCTACAGACATGGGTGACGTATCTCAATTGATTCCAAGTATACACCCTTATATAGGTGGAGTCAGCGGCAGCCTCCATGAAAAAGATTTTAATGTGGAAGATTATTATGCGGCCTGTGTACTTCCTGCAAAGTTATTTGCAATGCTCATAGTAGATCTGCTGGCCGGCAGTGCAGAAAAAGGTAAAGACGTAATCAAGAATTTTAAACCTCAATTGTCCAAGGAAGAATATTTAAAAATTTTAAATGGATTCAATAAAGTAATAGGAGGGGAAAAATGTTAAAAAAGTACGTCAAAATTTTTGTATTGGCTTTTATATTGGTTGTAATAGCCGAGCTCATAGGAGAGAAGAAAATTAAGTTTGGACCTGGATATCTGGTATTTTTGCCCATGCTCTTTGCCCTGATCATGGGGCTTATTATAAGTCTTCCCAAATTGAAGATTATTTCTGATAAAGAAATGAGTTTGTCAAATGAGATTATGGGAATTGCTGTAATACTGTTCGTAGCTAAAATAGGTGCTACAATGGGACCTTCTATTGTTGCACTCGTAGAATCAGGCTGGGCACTTTGTTTTCAGGAGCTCGGTCATTTCTTTGGTACCGTTGTTTTGGGCCTTCCAATTGCTGTTTTGCTGGGACTTGGACGTGAAGCTGTAGGAGCTACTTTTTCGATTGATCGTGAGCCCAACATTGCTATAATTTCAGAAAGATATGGCATGGATTCTCCCGAAGGCCGTGGAGTTATGGGGATATATATCTGTGGAACATTGTTTGGTGCAGCTTATATAGGGCTTCTTGCAGGTTATATGGGATCTCTTAAGATATTCAATCCCCTGGCTCTTGCCATGGGTTCAGGCGTGGGATCCGGAAGTATGATGGCAGCAGCTTCGGGCGCTATTGCAGCTGTGTTTCCATCAGAAGCCAAGGAAATAGCCAGCTTTTCAGCAGCTTCCAATTTACTTACTACTATAATAGGAATATATTTTACCTTATTTATCTCTCTACCGGTTGCAAATAAGTTCTATGATTGGCTGCAGCCTAGAATTGGAAGAAATAGAAAAAAGAGTGGGGGAAGATTAAAATGAAAAAATTTATTCAGGAAGCCGTTATTTTATTGGGAGTTGGAATAATTGCGCTTATTGGAAATAGTATAAATGATAAAGTGCCTTTAGGAGTTGGATTTATTGGAATGCTCATATTGATTTGCATTACTCTGGCTGGAATTATCATAAAAAAAATTATTCCAATTAATCTGCCTATGGTATTTTGGGTATCTATAGTAGCTGTTTTGGTGACATGCCCCCTCAATCCCTATGGTGCCTATCTGGATAAGCAATATCTTGACAAAGTAAATATGCTGGCCCTTACAACACCGGTTTTGGCTTTTGCAGGTCTATCTCTTGGAAAAGATTTAAAACTTTTCAAAGAACTGAGCTGGAAAATAGTAATTGTAGCCCTTACTGTTTACACCGGAACTTTTGTATTTGCAACCTTAATTGCACAATTTGTTTTAAAAATTACCGGTAAAATATAGAATGGGGACTGACCCCCTTACATTTTTTGTAAGGGGGTCAGTCCCCATCTTGAAAATATGTGCTTCACGTGATATTATAAGCAGAGAAGGTAAATGATTATCAGAAGGGGGAAAGCGTAGATGGCAAACAATAGTTTTAGTATACTTGAAATGCTTAAAATAGCTGTATTGATGGAAGAAGAAGGCTATAAATTTTATACTAACGGTATTAACCACACCACTGGCAAAACTCAAAAATTTTTGAAAGTTGCTGCAGGCCAGGAGTTTGTTCACAAGGAAAAATTTCAAAAACTTTATGATAAAATTTCTCAGAATAAAGAAATTGAATCCGAATATCTTCTGGACAGTGAAGTGTCTGGATATCTTAAGGGACTTATTGAAGACAGGGTTTTTGATAAAAGCGAGCAGCCTGAGGATGCATTTAAGGATTTGAAAACTGCTATACAGCATGCAGTTAAAACGGAGGAACTTACGGTTCAGGTATATTCCCATATGTATGAGGGAATTTCTAAAAAAGATGCAAAAGATATACTGTCCGTTATATTAGAGGAAGAAAAAGGACATGTGGCATATTTTTCAAAATTACTTAAGGATATAGTAGATTGATAAGTTTATATCATAAAATTGAAAATATGAAGAATTTGATGCGTTGAAGAGAATATTATGACTCTCTATGTAACGCATCTTATTTTTTGATTTTTTTTAAGACAAATTGGAAACGATTGTATCCCTGCTTGTGCCTAAAAATATATATAGTAATATATAGCTGAAAAAAATAATAAAT
>NZ_FXYI02000059.1:0-18133 GCF_900184915.1 Clostridium sp. HV4-5-A1G
TTGTAATATTGTGATTATTATATTATAATGTGTATATAATTTAATAAAAGGCAGAGAAAAGAGAGCCGCTTTAAAAAGTCAATATATTTGGCTTCTTTTAAGTAGGCTCTTTTTATAAAAGGAATTATACTTTTATTCAGTAATCGATTTCTTGTGTTCTTTGAAATACCAAATTTATTTCATAATTAGATGTTAATTCAAATTAACATAATTATTAAGTTAGGGGGAATAAATATTATGTCACATGTATTAGCAGAATTTGTTGGAACTGCATTGCTTGTCTATTTAGGAGACAGCATATGTGCAAACTGTACTCTTAATAAGAGTAAAGGGCAGAATGCAGGATGGATAGTCATAGCAGCAGGATGGGGTTTTGCAGTAGGAATTCCTGCATACTTGTTTTCAAATTTCAGTAATCAGTTCAATCCGGCGCTTACCATAGGGCTGGCCGTAATTGGTAAATTTCCGTGGGCGGAAGTTCCTGGTTATGTCGTAGCTCAAATGGTGGGAGGTATAATTGGAGGAGTTTTTGTATGGCTTACCTATTTACCGCATTGGGGAATTACAGAGGATAAGGCTGCAAAACTGGGTATATTCTGCACAGCGCCGGCTGTGAGAAATTATCCTGCAAACTTCTTAACTGAGTTTTTGGCTACGGCTACTTTAGTATTTTCTTTAGCTGCGATGGGTACGGTTAAAACTGCCGATGGTATGGGATCTATAATTGTTGTAAGTGCAATTATCTTTGTTCTGGGTTGTGCTCTCGGTGGTCCTACTGGATATGCAATGAATCCAGCCAGAGATTTGTCACCAAGAATTGCACATGCTATACTTCCTATAGCAGGTAAAGGCGATTCAGATTGGGCTTATGCTTGGGTTCCGGTTTTTGGACCTATAGCGGGAGGAATAGCCGGGGCACTGCTATTTGCAGTAATATTCTGATGATAATTGCTTAAATTAATTAAAAAGGAAGTCTTTTTAAATGCCTAAATTTAGAGAAGAACTCATAGAGAATCCTATTATAGCGGCTGTGAGAAATGAAGAGGATTTGGAACAGGCTATTTTGAGCAGGGTGTCCATAGTATTTGTACTCTATGGAGACATATTGAATATTTCACAAATATGTGCGAAACTCAGGAGAAAAAACAAATTGACTTTTATTCATGTTGATTTAGTAGATGGATTAAAGGGAGACTTTGCAGGAATGAGGTATATAAAACAATGTGCAAATCCAAATGGAATAATAAGCACAAAATCCTCTAATATCAAATATGGGAATCAACTGGATTTACTGACGATACAGAGAGTATTTATACTGGATTCACTTTCTCTTAAAACGGGAATAAAGAATATACATGAAAATAATCCTGATGCACTTGAGGTTTTACCTGGAGTAGCAAGTAAAATAATAGGAGTTATTGAAAAGGAAATTAAGATGCCTATTATAGCAGGAGGGCTTATAAAAGAAAAAAAGGATATAATGAATTCTCTGTCTGCAGGAGCTATAGCTATATCCACTACTACTCACAAATTGTGGAACTTGTAAGGTTGATAATATGAGATTGTGGAATTTCAGAAACTAACAAAAGATCAAAAAACTGAAATTCCATGATCTATGTTATGTAAGAATTTAATTTGATAAGACTGTAAAGGAGGATGTAAAATGGCAAAATATATTATGGCGCTGGATCAGGGAACGACTAGTTCCAGGTGCATATTGTTTAATAAACAGGGATTGCCTGTAAGTATGGCTCAGAAAGAGTTCAAACAGATTTATCCGGAAAATGGATGGGTGGAGCATGATCCAACTGAAATATGGGCTACACAGTTTGGAGTGGCGACAGAAGCTCTTCTTAGGGAAAATATAAAAGCTGAGGATGTTGAGGCCATAGGAATAACCAACCAGCGAGAAACCACTATAGTATGGGACAGAAGAACTGGACTTCCAATTTACAATGCTATAGTATGGCAGTGCAGAAGAACTGCTAGCATATGTGATGAAATAAGAGCAAAAGGTTTGGACAAGATGATAAAGGAAAAGACAGGATTGATTTTGGATGCATATTTTTCAGGTACAAAAATAAAATGGATCCTGGACAATGTACCTGGTGCGAGGAAAGAAGCCGAGAGGGGAAATCTGGCCTTTGGAAATGTGGATACCTGGCTAATATGGAACTTGACTAAAGGCAGGGTTCATGTAACTGATTACACCAATGCATCTAGAACTATGCTTTTCAATATTCACGAATTGAAGTGGGATAAGGATCTTTTAGACATGCTTGATATACCTGAATCAATGCTGCCGGAAGTAAAACCTTCCAGCTGTGTCTATGGGGAAACCGATAAGAGCCTGTTTGGAGTAAATATTCCAATAGCAGGAGATGCAGGAGATCAGCAGGCGGCTTTGTTTGGACAGACTTGTTTTCAGCCGGGAACTGCAAAGAATACCTATGGTACAGGATGTTTCCTTCTAATGAATACTGGAGAAAAAGCAGTGGAATCTAAAAATGGTCTTTTGACAACTATAGCAGTTGGAATAGATGGTAAAGTTGAATATGCCCTTGAGGGAAGCATATTTGTAGGTGGAGCAGCAATACAGTGGATCAGAGATGAACTTAGAATGATAAAAACCTCTCCGGAGTCCGAAAAATACTGCCTTGCTGTGAAGGATACCGGTGGAGTATACCTGGTGCCGGCATTTGTGGGATTAGGTGCACCTTACTGGGATGCCTATGCGCGGGGCACTATAGTTGGAATTACAAGAGCAACCAAAAAAGAGCATTTTATAAGAGCTACAGTTGAATCCCTCGCATATCAGACTTATGATGTACTAAAAGCCATGGAAGAGGATTCTGGAATTGGACTTAAGGCTTTAAAGGTAGACGGCGGGGCTTGTGCCAATAATTTCCTGATGAAATTTCAATCGGATATATTAAATGTTAAAGTCGACAGACCTGAAGTTATAGAAACCACTGCGCTGGGTGCAGCTTATCTGGCTGGTATTGCAGTTGGATATTGGAGTGACAGGAAAGAGGTATCTAAGAACTGGGCTATATCCAGAACCTTTGAGCCAGATATGGAGGAAGGAAAAAGAATTGAACTGCTAAATGGATGGCATGAGGCTGTGAAGAGATCCATGGGATGGGCAAACAAATAAAATAATTGTATATATTGTGATCCTGAGATGATATTTCTTTTGTCTCGGGATTTTTTATAATGGTGCATTGTGAATTGAATAATTATGGTATAATTTATTAGAGGTGATTTATTATGAAAAAAGCTATAGTGTTACTTGCTAAAGGCTTTGAAGAAGTGGAAGCTCTTACCTGTGTAGATGTATTGAGAAGAGGTGGAGTGCACTGTATAACCTGTTCTATAAATTTGGATAAAGATGTAGCTGGCTGTCATGAAATACATGTAAGGGCCAATAATATACTTGAGAATACAGATGTAGATAAATATGATGCGCTTATAATACCAGGAGGTATGCCCGGTGCGGCAAATCTTAGGGATAACAGCGAAGTTATAGATCTGGTAAAAAGATTCTATAATGAGAATAAAATAGTAGCTGCCATATGTGCGGGTCCCATAGTATTGAAGAAAGCGGGAATAATTGAAAATAAAAAAGTAACTTGCTATCCCGGTTTTGAAAAAGAACTGGAACCAATCCATTTCAGCCATGATATAGTAGTTCAGGATGGAAACCTCATAACCAGCAGGGGCCCGGCTACGGCCATGTATTTTGCCTTTAGGATTTTACAAAATCTTTCAGATGAGGATATAGTGGAAAATTTGAAAAAAGATATGCTTTTAAATCTGGTGACAGGTTAAATTGTTCAGCCTGACTTCAAGGTAAACCCGTGGAAAGAGAGGATGAAAAGTGAGAGAATATATGCTTGACAATGGGATCAAGCTCTTGTATCAGTATAGGGCGGGAATACTCACTTCACTGTGTATTGGATTTAATGCAGGAGCTCTAGAGGAGAGCGGGCAATTTAATCTTGGGACGGCCCATGCCCTGGAGCATGTCATATCTAAAGGGACGGAACACAGAGATGAAAATCAGATAAATGAGGAATTTGACAATGTATTTGGATTTGAAAATGCCATGACTAATTATCCTTATACCATATATTATGGAACTTGTTTTTCAGATGATCTTGAAAGGGCAGTGAAGCTCTATGGCGATGTGATTCTAAACCCCATTTTTCCTGAAAAAGGTTTTAAGGAAGAAATGGATGTAATACTTCAGGAGTACAGGGATTGGAAAGATGATGCATATCAGCGGTGTGAAGATGCTCTTTTTGGGAACTCCTTTAATAAGAGGAGAATAAGAGAGCTTATAGTGGGGAATGAAGGCAGTATAAAATCCATTACCTTAGATGAGATAAAGAGATTTTACAGTACTTTTTATTTCCCTGAAAATTGTACTGTTTGTTTTTGTTCTTCCCTGGATTTTAAAAGCATAATTTCTATTGTGGACAGATATTTTGGAAAATGGAGAGTAAAATCAAAGATATGTGCTGCAAAAGAACCCGTGTATGAAAAAAATAGGGCTGGTGTATTCCTGGAAAAAGTATCTGGAATAGCCGGTGCCAGGATTCAGTATATATTTGATATTCATGATTTAAGTGAAAGGGAATACAAAGCCCTCTATCTGTTTAACACTGTCTTTGGGCAGGGCACCAGCAGCCTCTTGTTCAGCAGAATAAGAACTGAAAAGGGCATAGCCTATGATTTGGGCAGCAGCATAAAGGATGAAAGGGGCATGAAACTTTTCTCCATAAAAATGAGTACCTTGCCTGAAAATATAGATAGAGCACTTGGAATTGTAAATAGTGTAATAAATGAATTGAAAAATTCGAAAGAGTATTTTAGCAGTGATAAAATAGGAAAAATTGCCAGAAGTCTGGAACTGAAAAGGGAAATTAAAAGAGAAAGATCCATTGAATACTGTAAAGAAGTTGTGGAACACGATCTCATGTATGAGAGATTTGATGATCACTGCAATTCATGTGATGCAGAACAGCTGGATGAAATTAAATGCGAGGATATAGTCGAAGTCATAGACAAAGTTATGAAAAATCCCTCCATACAGATATTAAGAGCACCTTAGATATCAATTTACAATTTACAATTGTCCATTGACAATTGTGTATTGTAAGTTGAAAATTATAAATTGTAAACTGTCAACTGTGAGTTGTCAATTGATATAAGGCTGGTGGTTTGTTTTTGAGTGCAAAATGGATGCTGAGAAGATGCAGAAAAGATATAAAGGCTATTGCTAAAAAATCGGGGATAAGTGAAATTACAGCACAAATTCTTGTCAATAGAGGAATAGTTGATGAAAGAGAAATAGAGAATTTTATAAATCCTTCAATACATAAATTGCTGAATCCCATGCTCATGAAAGATATGGGAAATGGTACGGATATAATATACAGAGCTATAAGGGAAAATAAAAGCATAGCTATATATGGTGATTATGATGTAGATGGAATAATAAGCACATATATACTGTACCGTGGGCTTTTAAGGTGCGGGGCAAAGGTGAAATATCATATTCCGGACAGGATTACAGAGGGGTATGGCATGAATATTCACAGTGTTGAGCAGTTAAAAAATGAGGGAATTGAAGTTATAATAACCTGTGACAACGGTATTTCTGCTTTGGATCAGATTGAAAGGGCAAAAGAGCTTGGAGTTACAGTGGTGGTTACGGATCACCACAATATACCTTTTGATGTTGATGATTCAAAACAAGGTGAAAAGAAATTTCTCATACCGCCAGCAGATGCTGTCATCGATCCAAAACAAAAAAACTGTTCATATCCTTTTAAACAGCTCTGTGGTGCAGGAATAGCTTTCAAATTTGTTCAGGTACTCTATAAAAAATTTGGAATAAAGGAAGAGGAAGCTTATGCGTTTATAGAATATGCAGCTATAGGAACTATATGTGATGTGGTGGATTTATTGGGGGAAAACAGAATTATAGCTAAAAATGGTCTTAAAATGTTAAATAATACTGGAAACCCTGGTATAAGGGCATTGATCAAAGAGACTTCATTGGATGGGAAAATTATAAATTCCTACCATATAGGTTTTATTATAGGGCCTTGTATAAATGCGACAGGACGCCTTGATAGTGCATCTGTGGCGCTTGAACTCCTGCTGTGCAGGAATTCAGCTGAGGCACAAAAGCTTGCCAAAAAACTTCATGAATTGAACATACAGAGGCAGCATATGACTAATGACAGTTTAAATGCAGTAGTGGAGGAAGTGGAAAATTCTTCCCTAAAAAAAGACAAGGTACTTGTAGTACATAGAGATGATATACACGAGAGCATAGTTGGTATAGTCGCAGGAAGACTCAAAGAAAAATACAATGTACCTTCTATAGTGATAACAAAAAGTGCAGATCAGTCTAAGGGCTCAGGCAGATCCATAGAAGGCTATAATATGTTTGAAGAACTTTTAAAATGCAGAGAATTGATGAATAAATTTGGAGGTCATCCGCTGGCAGCGGGGTTGTCCATAAATACTGAAAATATAGATAAACTGAGGAAGAAACTCAATGAAAACTGTAATCTTACAGATGAAGATATAGTGCCTAAAATTAGGATAGATAAAAGACTTCCCCTTGAAAATGTATCTTTTAAAATGCTGGAGGATATAGAAAAACTGCAGCCTTTTGGAAAGGGAAATCCAGAACCTGTTTTTGGTGAAAAAAATATAGATGTATTCAGGATATATTTTTTAGGAAAAGATAAAAATGTACTGAAATTATTTTGCCGGCTGAAAAAAAGTTTAAAGAAAATTGATGCTGTGGATTTTAATGGAGGTAAAAAATTTAAAGAATTAGTGATGGAGCGCTATGGTGATAAAAAGGGAAATGAAATTTTAAACAATAAATTTCGCAGCATAAAAATGGATTTTATATTTTCACCATCTATTAATGAATTTAATGGAAATAAAAGTATTCAGATTATAGTAAAAGATTTTAGACTGACTTTTTAATGTGCAGTGTGAATATTATATTTTGTGGGGGGGAAATGTACTTTGAAGAAGATAATTCTAACAGGTGGCGGCTCTGCTGGACATGTTACACCTAATTTGGCACTGGTTCCCAGTTTGAAGGAATTGGGATATGAGATACAGTATATAGGAACCAGAAATGGAATTGAAAGAAAAATAATAGAAGATGAAAAAATAAAATATCACATTATTTCCAGTGGAAAATTGAGAAGGTATTTTGATATAAAAAATTTTACGGATCCCTTTAGAGTACTGAAGGGAATATTTCAGGCCGTGGTTATAATGAGAAGGGAAAAACCAAATATAGTATTTTCCAAGGGAGGATTTGTGTCGGTACCCGTGGTTATTGCTGCATATTTAAATAAAATACCTGTCATTATCCATGAATCGGATATTACACCTGGACTTGCAAATAAATTATCTATACCCTATTGTACAAAAATTTGCGTTACATTTCCTGAATCCCTGAAAAATGTAAAAGGACATGATGCTGTTCTTACGGGAACTCCCATAAGGCAGGAACTCTTAGATGGAAGTAGAATAATTGGAAGAAGGTTGTGTGGATTTACAGATGAAAAGCCAATTCTTCTTATAATAGGCGGGAGTCTCGGGTCCAGATTCATAAACAATACAGTGAGGAATTCTTTAAATGAGCTCCTGAGAGTATTTAATATAGTACACATATGCGGCAGGGGAAATGTGGATAAATCCTTGAATATGCGAAAAGGATATATTCAGTTTGAATATTTAAACAGGGAACTTCCACATATAATGAATGCGGCAGATATAGTTGTATCCAGGGCAGGTGCAAATGTCATATTTGAATTACTTGCACTTAAAAAGCCCAATTTGCTTATTCCACTTTCCAGGGCATCCAGCAGGGGTGATCAGATTTTAAATGCAGCTTCTTTTGAAAAAAGCGGATACAGTATGGTGCTTCAGGAGGAAGAAATGACACAAATGACATTTTTGAATAAAATTAAAGAACTCTATGCATCCAGGAATAATTACATAAATAATATGAAGGCAAGCCCTGTCCGTCATGGAGTGAGTAAAATCATAAATTTGATAGAAAAATGCAGCAATTAACTGAATTGCTGCATAAACATATTCTTAATGAATCTTTTGCCTGCCTGCTTTAGCATAGCAAAATACTTTGTGAAAAAAGTGATTATATTTTGCTTTTTCTAGAAGGAAAAACAGATCCTGTGTAGAAGTATAAATAATAAGAATTATCACAGTGTATTGATATACTGCTGAACAGATAACTTATAAATGATATAAAAGTGAAAGGTGGAGGTAATATATGAAAAACATAGCTGTAATATATTGGAGTAATGGGGGAAATGTAGAAGTGCTGGCTGATAATATTGTAAAAGGCGCAGAAGCTGAAGGTGCAAAGGTCACAACAAAACATGTACAGGATGCAAAGGTGGAGGATGTGACTTCTGCAGATGCCGTAGCATTTGGAAGCCCATCTCTTGACAATAACAAGATAGAACAGGATTATATGGCTCCATTTATTAAAGAATTTAAACTTCTTCCTATTCAGGGAAAGAAAGCTGTACTATTCGGATCCTATGGTTGGGATGAAGGTGCATTTTTGAAAGACTGGAAAAAGACTGTAGAAGATTATGGTTTTAAAGTGGTGGGGGAACTTGCAGTTAAAGAAGCTCCTAATGATGAACAGCTGCAAAAAGCTAAGGAACTTGGTAAATTACTTGCAGAATAGTTTAGGCATGTGGGTCATGAAAATATAAAAATAGAAGTTCAAAGAACAATTATCAAACAATTGTTCTTTGAACTTTAATAGGATTATTTGAAAGTACGGGAGATGTGGGCTGCTTGATAAAAATTATTGTTTATTTATTAACGATCAGACATCTCCTTTTTTTATATTTTTAAATATCTTTTTTTACTATGTTGAATTCAAAATGAAACTGTATTTTAAAAAAATTGCATCTGTAGTATAGTTTTTATTAACCAATTATGGTTGATAGTAGATAATTGGAACTAAAAAATTTTTTTAAAATCGTTTTATATATTTAAAATTTTGTCGTTTTGCTGTATAGTAAAGCTATAGATCATAAATAAATATAGCTAAATTTTGTACTTTTTAATTAAAATTTTTGCTTCCAGTGTAATTGCTGTACTAATTGTGATATAATTACTGTATTAGTTTAAAATTAAAAAGCACAACTATTTATATTTAAAATTTACAATACTAAAAAGGAGAGGAATTTTTTATGAGTAAAATGAAGACTATGGATGGAAATACAGCAGCAGCTTATATTTCCTATGCATTTACCGATGTGGCAGCTATTTATCCAATAACTCCATCATCTCCAATGGCAGAACATGTGGATGAATGGGTAGCTCAAGGTAAAAAGAACATCTTCGGACAGCAGGTAAAAGTTATGGAAATGCAGTCAGAGGCAGGAGCATCTGGAGCAGTACATGGTTCACTTGAGGCAGGAGCCTTGACTACAACTTACACTGCATCACAGGGTTTATTACTTATGATACCTAACATGTATAAAATTGCAGGAGAACTTTTACCGGGAGTATTTCAGGTATCGGCCAGAGCAGTAGCAGCTAATTCACTTAACATATTTGGTGATCATCAGGATGTTATGGCTACAAGGCAGACAGGCTTTGCACTACTTGCAGAGAGTTCAGTACAGCAGGTTATGGATCTTGCTGCAGTAGCACATTTGTCAGCAATAAAGGGCAGAGTTCCATTTGTGAATTTCTTTGATGGATTTAGGACTTCCCATGAAATTCAGAAAATTGAATTGTTGGATTATGAAGATCTGGCAAAACTTATTGATATGGATGCAGTAAATGCATTTAGAAGAAGAGCTTTAAATCCAGATCATCCTGTAACCCGTGGTACAGCTCAGAATCCAGATATATACTTCCAGGAAAGAGAAGTATCCAATAAATACTATGAGGCACTTCCTGAAATAGTTGAAGATTATATGGCAGAAATAAGCAAGCTTACAGGAAGAGAGTATCATCTGTTTAACTATTATGGAGCAAAAGATGCGGAGAGAATCATAATAGCTATGGGTTCTGTCTGTGAAACTATAGAAGAAGTAATAGATTACTTAACTGCTAAGGGCGAAAAGGTAGGACTTCTTACAGTTCACCTGTATAGGCCATTCTCAATAAAACATTTCTTTAAATATATACCAAAAACTGTTAAAAAGATTGCGGTTTTGGATAGAACAAAAGAACCTGGATCAATTGGAGAACCTCTTTATCTGGATGTTAAAAATGCATTTTATGGTAAAGAAGGACAACCTGTTATAGTTGGAGGAAGATATGGACTGGGTTCCAAGGATGTATTACCATCACATATTCTTCCGGTATTTGAAAACTTGAAATCAGATAATCCAAAGAACGGATTTACTATAAGCATAGTGGACGATGTTACAAACACTTCCCTGAAAGTTGGAGAAGATATAAATACAACTCCAGCAGGAACTACAGCTTGTAAGTTCTGGGGACTTGGATCCGATGGTACTGTAGGAGCAAACAAGAGTGCAATAAAAATCATAGGAGACCATACAGACATGTATGCCCAGGGATATTTTGCATATGACTCCAAAAAATCCGGAGGTATAACAGTTTCCCACCTGAGATTTGGTAAGTCACCGATAAAATCACCATATCTTATAGATAAGGCTGACTTCATCGCTGTACACAATCAGTCCTATGTTCATAAATACAATGTACTTGAGGGACTTAAAAAAGGCGGAAAATTCCTGCTGAATACAATCTGGAGCCCAGAAGAACTTGAAAAGGAACTGCCTGCTTCAGTAAAAAGATATATAGCAAATAATGATATCGAATTCTATACATTAAATGCCGTGAAAATTGCACAGGGAATAGGACTTGGCGGAAGAATAAACATGATATGCCAGGCTGCTTTCTTCAAGATTGCAAATATCATACCGGTAGAAGATGCAGTTAAATACCTGAAAGAAGCAGTTGTAACTTCTTATGGTAAAAAGGGACAAAAAGTTGTAGACATGAACAATGCAGCTATAGATGAGGGCGTCAAATCAGTAGTTAAGATAGATGTACCAGCTTCATGGAAAGATGCATCGGAAGAAGCTGCTGCCACAAGAGAAGTTCCTGAATTCATTCAAAAGATAGCTGATCCTATGAACAGACAGGACGGAGACAAACTTCCAGTAAGCACTTTTGTAGGAATGGAAGACGGTACATTCCCGGCAGGAACTGCAGCTTATGAGAAGAGAGGAATAGCTATATCTGTTCCAGAATGGCAGGTAGACAATTGCATACAGTGTAACCAGTGTTCATTTGTATGTCCTCATGCAGCTATAAGACCTGTTCTCACTACTGAGGAAGAGGCATCCAAGGCACCTAAGGGATTTGAATACAAAGATGCAACAGGAGCAAAGGGACTTAAATTCACCATGGCTGTTTCACCATTTGATTGTCAGGGATGTGGAAACTGTGCAGATGTATGCCCTGCAAAAGAAAAAGCTCTTGTTATGAAACCACTGGATACTCAATTGTATAAAGCAGATGCATGGGATTATGCTATGTCGGTATCTCACAAGGACAATCCTATGAATAAATTCAACGTAAAGGGAAGCCAGTTCGAGCAGCCGCTGCTTGAGTTCTCAGGAGCTTGTGCGGGATGTGGAGAAACTCCTTATGTTAAGCTTGTAACCCAGCTGTTTGGTGACACAATGATGATAGCCAATGCAACAGGATGTTCGTCAATCTGGGGAGCTTCTGCACCGACAACTCCATATACTAAAAATTACAGAGGACACGGTCCTTCCTGGGCTAACTCATTATTTGAGGACAATGCTGAATATGGACTGGGCATGGTTCTTGGAGTAAAACAGACAAGAGAAAGACTTGAGATCAGCATAAAAGAAGCTCTTAAAGGTAGTTTAAGTGCAGAACTTAAAGCTGCTTTTGAGGATTGGATTGAAAATATAGACAATGGCCAAGGCACAAGGGAAAGAGCTGATAAGATAATAGCTTTACTTGAAAGTGAAAAGGGAAATGACCCTGTATTAAATGAAATTTATGAAAACAGAGATTTCCTTATCAAGAGATCCCACTGGATAATCGGCGGAGACGGCTGGGCTTATGATATAGGATACGGCGGATTAGATCATGTACTGGCATCTGGAGAAGATGTAAATGTACTTGTACTTGATACAGAAGTTTATTCAAATACAGGCGGACAGTCTTCAAAATCCACTCCTGCAGCAGCTGTAGCTAAGTTTGCAGCAAGTGGTAAGAAGACTAAGAAAAAGGATCTTGGAATGATGGCTATGACTTACGGATATGTATATGTAGCTCAGATTTCCATGGGTTCAGATAAAGCTCAGGCTCTTAAAGCAATAAAAGAAGCAGAAGCTTATAAAGGACCATCACTTGTAATAGCTTATGCTCCATGCATCAATCATGGATTGAGAGCTGGCATGGGCAAGAGCCAGAGAGAAGCTAAGAAAGCTGTTGATTGTGGATACTGGGCACTTTACAGATATAATCCTGAATTAAAGGCAGAGGGCAAGAAATCATTCAGCCTTGATTCCAAGGAGCCAACGACAGACTTTAGAGAATTCTTAATGGGTGAGGTTAGATACTCTTCACTTGCTAAACAGTTCCCTGATAAAGCGGAAGCTCTGTTTGCAAAGACAAAGAGAGATGCACTGCAGAGAATTGAAGGATACAAGAAACTTGCAAATGCAGAATAATGATAATTAAAAATATCGGACACTTTGTGTCCGATATTTTTTAGTTGTCCGCAAAAAAACACCTGGTATCTGGTATACAGTGGCAATTTTTTACATTTATGAAATTTATTCTGTACCTGCTTTTAGAGCTTCGCTCATGGGAATTCGAGCGGTCTTTTTTCCGCACATCCATTTGGCGAACCCATAGGTTGCCATCACGACAATAAAGCCAAACAGCATATATAAGATATTCAACTTCACGGGCAGTACGATCTGCAGGCTTTCCGTCAGAGAGGCAAAGAAGGCTCCTGCTGTGCCCAGCAACGTTGGGATGCCAATGAGATACCCTAAAATAACAATCATGGTATTGCTGTCCAGTATCAGCTTTTCAATCTCCTTTTTTCGATATCCAAATACCTTCATAAGTGAAATACTGGTTCGGCTTTCATCCACCACCAGGCCAGTTACGATATATATGATAATTAAACCAAGAATAAAAGCAGCAGCGATGAGACCGTAAATCATGGGACCCATCTGACTGATTAACTTGGCAAATCCTGCAGCAATGGTGTCCATGGATTTTGTGCTTTGTATATCACCCTGAGGGAAGCTCATGGCTTTGTTGCTCCAGATCCCCAAGTAGGCGTCTTTGGGATACTTAAACTCAGCATTGAACTGATCCAGCGGCATGAACAGGAAATCTCCTGCATAGGTATCGGCTATTTTTTCAATGGTAAAGGTGTGTATCTTTCCGTCTCCTGTATCGAACACCCTTATGATGCCGCCGGCTTTTACGTTCAGTTTTTTCGCAAGAGTAGCAGTGATGGTGATCTGTTCTGGTTTAAAAGATTGCCCTGAGGCATCTTTCAGCCTGATCTTTTTAGTGTCGGGCAGAACTCCGGTAACATAAAAGCTTATGTTCTCATTACTGGAAAGAGTCACATATGCTGCATTGAACTGTTCAGTTCCCGACGGAGGCGTCTCTGTTTTTACCGATTTAAAAACATACTCGTATTTAAAATTGTACAGTTCTTTGATCCCTTCATCCAGCATATAATCCACGGAACTTTTCATGGTCAGTCCGTACAGCATGAGCATTGAGGCAACAATCACCCCGAACAGCAGGAAGAAGCTTCGAGACAGGCTTCGGACCTGTTCCCTTATTTTAAATTTTGTATTGAATCCAAAACGGTCAAGGCGCAGGCTGCGCTCTATGAAATTAACCCTGCCCTTTGCTTTTCCGCCTTTCATTAGTACAGCCGGAGCTGTTTTCAGTGTTCTGCCGATAATACACAAGGTAACACCGCAGAGAATGATAACTGGAAGTGCAATAGCAGAAATAACCAGCCAGGCATTTATAATACTTTCATAGACCGGCATGGGAAAGGCGGTGAGCGTGAAGCGGAACATGCTGTTTACAAGCAGCAGTCCCAATAGGGAACCGGTCACGGAACCTGTTAAGGATATCAAAAGAGGGAACATCAGGTAGTGGCGGCGAATCTGACTTCTTCGGTAGCCCTGTGCATAAAATGTCCCGATGATGACCGATTCCCTTTGGATCATGCGCCACATCAGCATTCCCAGCAAAATGCAGGTAAGCGCAAGCATGGCAAAAGGTACGGCAGCGCTCATTGTAGATAATACATCCACCTCCATGGGAACATAGGATACGTTGACTTTTCTGCCGGTACTCTGCCAATTCGTTATCTGGATGCCCTGAGAACGCAGTGCATTCTTTACTGAAGCTTCCTGGGATTTGATGTTCTCTCTTTTATTGAAACGAAGGGCATAGACCCTGGTTTTAGCAGGCAGAGTTTCAAAATCCGGCTTCCCCACAACACCAACGCCGAAGGTTCTGGGGTCATTCATCATTTCCTCTTTTGATTTTATGACATAGATAAAATTTGGCAGAAGGGCATAGCCCGAAACTGTAAACTCTCTGCCTGAAAGGGTGATCTTGTGGCCAATTTTATATCCGTTTGTCTTGGCAAACAGGCCATCGAGCATAATCTCAGAGCTGTCCGGAAGTTTACCCTCCTGAACTGAGGGGATATTCACCCTGTTCATTGCGGAAAATGTCCTCAGTGTTTGTCCAGGTTTCACCTGGCAGTCCGCTGTGCCGCCGCTTTCCACTTTAGCATCAAATTGCCTGCCGACAGCTGTCATGTCAATATCGGCAGTGGTGGAAAACTCTGCATCAGACAATAGATTTTTCTCGGAAAATATCCTGAAGGTATTATTTAAATTAATAGAAGTCATGTTCATCATAACGAACATCATGCTGCTGATCATCAGCAGAAGTATGGAACCGATGTAACGAGCCTTATGATCCAGCATAGTCCGTATTACTTTTTTAAAAAGTATCATCACCATTCAATCCTTTCCGCAGAGATAGGAGTTTCGTGCCGGATTTTTTCCAAAATCTCCCCGCTGCGCAGCTTGTAAACCACGTTGGCCATATTTCCAATTGCAGTGTTATGGGTTATCATCAGAATGGTTGTGCCAAAGTCGCGGTTTACCTTCTGCAAAAGTGAAAGTACGTCTCTGGATGTCTCATAGTCCAGTGCACCTGTGGGTTCGTCGCACAAGAGCAGCGCTGGATTTTTGACAATGGCACGTGCTATAGCTGTACGCTGCTGTTCTCCTCCGGATAATTCCCTGGGGAAGTTTCTTTTTTTGTCTTCAAGGCCAACTGCTTCCAGCAGTTTGTCTATATCCAATGGTGACTTTGATATATTGGAAACAACTTCAATATTTTCCTTCACCGTCAGGTTCGGAACGAGGTTGTAAAATTGAAAGATAAATCCCACCGAATCCCTGCGGTAATCCGTAAGCCTGTCATCGCTGAGAGCGGTCAGTTCCACGCCGTTCACACGAATACTGCCGCTGTCAGACCGGTCAACACCGCCTATAATGTTCATCAGTGTCGATTTTCCCGAGCCGGAGGGGCCAAGTATTACACCCGTCTGCCCCTTTTCAATGGTAAGGCTTATTCCTTTTAACACCTGGTTTCTACTTTTGCCTGCTTGATAGCTCTTTTTCAGGTTTTCAACTTCAATAAACACAATTATCGCCCCATTCCTTGTTTTAATAATGAAACCATGTCCTTTAATAGATTTTCTATTTCTTGGAACTGTTCTTCCGTGGGCTCATATTTGGATTTCCCAATCTTTTGTATGATTCCCATAGAAAATTTTTCTGTTACCCCCTGAAAAAACAGCAAAAGGGCTTTATCATCCAAATCACTGCGAACGGTTCCCCTTTTTTTGCCGTTTGTAATCAGCTTGAGCTCATATTCATCGGCAACTTGCTTCAGCTCTCTATTTATTTCTTCCGCTAGGCTGCGGAATCTGCCTGTGGTGAAGTCAATAGCAAAGGAAACCAATAGAGGTTCTTTTCTTATCATTTCAAAACGCTGACGGCTTCCAGAAAGAAAATACTCATAGACATCCATATCCTTAAGAGGAGTCTGACTGTCAATTATTTTTATAAAATATTCCAGCGCCCATGTGACGGAATATAGAAACAGATCCTTTTTATTATCGAAGTACTGGTAAATGCTGCCTTTTGCAACTCCTGCGTTCTGGGCAATTACCTCTATTTTCGCATTTTCAAAGCCGCAAATTTGGAATTCTTCAATTGCTGCCCGCATGACTCTTTCTTTTTTTTCATCATCCAGACGATTAAAAGTTCTTTTCGGCAATATAGTTACCTCCTAACTATAATATGACTTTGCAGTCATATTATATGACTGCAAAGTCATAATGTCAATAGGCCTGAGGAAAATCCACCGGCCTGGCTTGTGGATATTTATTTTTTATTTTTAACTAAAAAAAGCTTTTATTATATTGTAATTAAGGGTAAAATTAAAACATAACAATAAAAGAGGAGGTGAATATCCCGGTAGGATCAAGACTACAAGTTATAGCTCTGTAAGATACAGGAAAATTTTGTAATTGGGTTATAATATTGATAGGATATCCACCTTAAAGGTTACCGGGCATATGTTATGAATGAAGAGGATTTAAATAAGAAGGGCTGCAATAGCGGTGATGAAGTAGAAGAAGCTTGTGATGAAAGGGTTCATGATTGCGGCTGTGGGTGCAGCGACTGCGGAGAGCATGAATCATTAGTAGTGGATCTGGAAGATGAAAATGGAAACATAGTTCCCTGTGAAGTGGTTGATGGATTTGAGTTCAAGGAAAATGAGTATGCTATAGTTCAGAATCCGCAAAATGGAGCTGTATATCTATTTAAAGTAGAGGGAGAAGGTCCGGCAGGTGAGCTTGTTATCCCTGAGGAGGAAGAATTCAAGGAAGTTTCAGCTTATTACCAGCAGCTGTCACAGGAATAAGCAAGAATGAATATCAAAGTTCAAAGTTTAAATATCAAATTTGGTGGATTTTAGGGCTTAGGCGAAAATCTTCACTATTTGATATTTGTTCTTTGAACTTTGTACTTTAATTGTCAATTGTGAATTGACTTCACTTCCAGTTCAGCACCTTGATATTGTATGGATTGCTTTTTTTATGATTTATGAGGTATGGATTTCCAACTATATTAAATAATGGCAGATCTGCTAGGGAATCGGAGAACATATAGGAGTTCTTGAAGTCAACTTCCAGATCGTCTTTTTTTAAAGACTCCATAAGTCTTCTCACCTTTTCCTCACCCTTACAGTTTTTACCGGCTATTTTATTGTAGTGTTTCCCGTTTTTAATGGAAAATATGGTACCTATTATTCTGTCAACATATTCTATTCTATACAATTCTTTCAAATAGAATTCCGCTGAAGCAGAAATCAGATATATCTTACAGCCTTTATTTTTCAATCTTTTCATAGTATCTAAGCCATCTCTATATAATATCTTACACATTCTTTTTTCGTAGAATTCTGCCGTCAGGCATTTCATCTTTTCCTCACTTATGCCGTTTATAAATGAAATAAAATTTTCTTTGGCCTTTTTTGCAGTGAACAATCCTATTACGAATAAAAAAGCAGAAATGATGCTGAAAGGTGCATACACTATGAGCTTTGGATCTTTTTTCACCATGAATATGTAAAATTCCATAAGGGTTTCCCGGCTGGTTAAAGTAAAATCAACGTCAAATATAGCAAGTTTTGTCAAATAATCACCCCATCTATTCTTTAAGCAGTAAACCTTGTTCTTTTCTATAATATCATATGGATAACTTGATTGAAAAGATAATTTAACTATGATATAAATTGCAGGCAGTAACAAAGTCACAATATCTGATATTTGAGCCTTGAACAAGGTAGGAAATTGTTCAGGATAATGATAAAATGTAATTATAATATTAATATTTTATTAAATTTTAAAGAAGGGGTTTACAATGAGTGAATG
>NZ_FXYI02000060.1:0-18032 GCF_900184915.1 Clostridium sp. HV4-5-A1G
GGAAAGCATTATGATACTGTTTATCAACCTAACTATAAATCTACTAAAAAATTGTCTTGACAAAGGGGTGCACTTTACTCTTTAATTCTATTGACATAAAAGATTTAAATATAGAATCAATAAGAGAAAAGCTTGTAGGTGTGACAGAACAAGAACCAATTCTAATTGATGATTCTATACAGAACAACATAACATATAATTTAGATGATGCTAGTGTATTAAAAACAATGAATTCATGGTGCAAATTATTTAAAATAGATTATTTATTAGAAAACAATTATAAAAAATGTAGTGAGTTGTCAGGAGGTGAAAAGCAGAAGATAGCAATCGTAAGAACGTTAACTAAAGATCCAGATGTCATCTTATTAGATGAACCTAATTCTGCACTAGATGGGAATAGTATTAATAAGTTAAAAGAAATATTAGTAAAACTTAAACATGAAAAAATAGTAATAATAATTAGTCATGATTCATCTTTATCCCGAATTTCAGATGAAATAATTGACTTAAATTTGGAAAGTATAAATTAATTTTTAGATAAGTTAATCTATTGTGCTATTTAAAAATCAAAACATATATTTTCATTATTTTGATTATTAATCCAATGAATTAGAGTATAAAATTTCCTGGGCTTAAATACTCTAAGTTTAAGGATATATTATCCAAAAATGAAAAAATTGAGTGCTACCGCACTATGGAAAAATCCCAATGGTTATTTGAAATCCAGACAGTAATACCAGGGTACATTTTAGGGAAAATACGGCATATCCCATATATAAATGCTGCAAAGACATTTTTTTAAAATTCTTGTGAGAAAATTTTGGAAAGAGATGGATTTATGCTTTTGCCGTGACAACACTTTGAATTTTACTTGAAGTGGTTAAAATTTAATGCTATAATAGCACTTGTTAAATATAATGATTTGATGGCAAATTTCCCCAAAGCTATTGAAATCTATAAAAATACAAGGGGGTGAAAGCATGGCAAACATAAAATCTGCAAAAAAGAGAATAAAAGTTATTCAAACTAAGACATTGAGGAATAGAATAATAAAATCTTCATTAAAGACTACTATAAAAAAGTTTTTAGCGTCTGTTGACAATGGAAATGTAGAAGAAGCTAAGGTTACCTTCACTGCAGCTATAAAGGCTCTAGATATGGCGGCATCAAAAGGTGTGATTCACAAGAATAAAGCTTCAAGAGACAAATCTAAGCTGACTTTAAAATTAAATGGATTAGTTGCATAATAAATGACCGGCGGTGACCGGTTATTTATTATGCAATAGTATTTATTAGTAAGAGCTCTAATTCGGTTTTCTCATTGAGAGAGAAACTTTTCATATCTTTTTCAGTATTCAAGCATAATTGTATAGACTTTTTAAGCTGTTTTAATGTAAATTTTTTGCTCTGCTGAACCATTATATTATATCTATATTGGGATCTAATGTTTAATAATTTCATAATCTCGGTCTTTTGTTTGCCATTTTCCAGAAGTAATTTAATTTTAAACAGAACACTAAATTGTCTTTCTATCATAACTAAAATATAATTTATTTTAGCACCGCTATATATGAGTTCATTTAACAGATGAAGTGCATCTTTTAAATTTTTATTGGATATAGCATTTATAACATCAAAGATATCCTCTTCACTGTTTTTTAGAAACATTTCCTGAATGTCTTTTCTTTTTATATCCCTGCCATAGGTATAACAGCATAGTTTTTCCACTTCATTTTCTATTGCACTTAAGTTATTCCCTTCCATGAGGTTACAGAACACTCTAAGATCAATCTTTTTTATATTCTTTCCCCTGAGCTGAAAAAATTCTTGAACTTTATTTTCAAGTTGATATCCCCTTATTTTATCGGCCCTAATCACACATATATCTTTATCCAGGCTGTATATCCTTCTACCCGGTTTATCCCTTTTACTTCTAAAAAGGTAATAAAATATTAAAACACAATGTTCGGGTACATTCTTTAAATAATCATGTATTTTTTTAAATTCACCAGAAAGCTTACTTTTATAGCCCTTTTCTTCTCCCATAAATGAAGCCCTATATATAAGTACAACTTTTTTATCACTCATAAAAGGAAGGGTTTCACAGGCATTTATTACAGTGTCAAAATCCTCCAGAGAACTTCCATCAAATTTTACATAATTTAAATCAATAAAATCAGATTTCACAACTCTTTTGATCAATTCTCTTATATTTTCCTTTATAAGAAATTCATCACTGCCGCAGAATAAATAACAATTTTCTATATGTCCATTTTTTAAGTTCCTGTTAAAAGCAGTTATATCAATCAACCTTCACTCACTTCCTCCTTTGCTCCGATAATCATCGAAGCTTAAAAAGCATATTAAACATTATAACATAAGAGCTGCTATCTTTTATATCCATTTTCGGTATAAAAACAGCTTTTTCTCCGTCAAAGGCCAGTTTATTATCTTTAACATTTTTATTCAAAAGAAATTTGAATTTTTTATTTTTGGAATTAAGTGTTACCTCCATATGAGCTTTCGAGTTTTCGTTTACTTTTAAATAAGAACCATTACCTAAATTATATACAAAATTTTCATGAGGATTAGTTATAATTTTATCTACTGACTGCTGCATTTTAACTTTCCATATCCAACTGGCATCTAAATAATTGTAATTGCATATCATAACTTTATTGAAACCTCTTTTTATAAGGGCTGCTTCTCCATTATCCGTATTTATAAAAGATATTCCGGTAAAAAAAGAATATCCTCGAAGTATCATCAGAATCACACAGGCAGCAGGAATGTGCCTGAATTTTTCATATCCCTTCTTGTACATTACAATAGCTGTAAATAATGCAATAGCCATCAATCCATCTTCATATTTTAAATACATCACTCCAGGACATAACTTCAAGGCAATTATACTTCCACCATCTATCACAGTAAAAATAAAATTAATAATTGTACATATGTATTTAAACAATATTTCCACGGGATATAGGCACAGTGCTCCATTTCCAAGCACAATTATTATCGAAAACAGGGGAATCAAGAATAAGTTTCCCAAAATAAATCCATAACTGAAATTCTGTATTGTAAAAGCTATATAGGGCAGTGAAAAAATCTGTGAGCTAAGGGTTAAACTTACACTGACCGCTAGTTTTTCAGGCAGTTTATACAATTTTCTGCATATGGCTTTACTGTATAGAAGTATACCTAAAGTCGCTAAAAAAGAGAGATCAAATCCTATATTTACTATATAATAAGGTTTAAATGCTATCAAAATAAGAGCTGCCAGACTTAAAGAGGATATGCTGTCATA
Source organism: Clostridium sp. HV4-5-A1G (assembly GCF_900184915.1). Classification (NCBI taxonomy): domain Bacteria; kingdom Bacillati; phylum Bacillota; class Clostridia; order Eubacteriales; family Clostridiaceae; genus Clostridium; species Clostridium sp. HV4-5-A1G. Next base: position 3,311 of record NZ_FXYI02000060.1, read on the forward strand.
TTCTTTAAAAAATACACTTGACAGTTTAAATATAAGTATCATTATAAAAGACCTCATGGTTGCTGCTGCCATGCCTGTAAAAAATACATAGAATAGAGATACAAATACAGCCATTTTAAGCCCAACTGTAAACTCCAGCACTTCATATATCAATGCCATGTGGAATCCTGAAACACTTACAGCATGAATTATTCCCAATTCCTGAAAATTCTTCATCTGATCCTGGTTGATATAATTGGTTTCTCCATAACACAGAGCCATAATAAGAGCTGCTCTATCTTTTCCAATTATATTTTTGAATTTTTCATAAAGATTTTTCTTGAATTTATAAGAATAATATACCAGATCCTTTTTACAATACTCATATCCCGTTAAATAATAGTTTCCAATAAATCCATTTTCTATATCAAAATTTTTTTGAAATCTCCCATATACTTTTGTTATCTTCTGACCTTCTTCCAGTCCCTTCGTTTTTCCCTCCAATATAATTTTTCTTCCCTTAAAATCTCCTATAAAATAATAGTTTTTACTATCTACAATTCTAATTTCAACAGGGTTCTGGATACTTACGTTAAAATAAATACAAAAGCTGAATATTCCAAGGAGAAAAAATAGCACATTTATTGTAAAAGCTTTAATTTCCAATGTAAAAAATAATATTATAAGAAAAAAAGCAGCTACTAACGCTGCTGCCAAAATACTGTCTAAAAATAACAGGACAAATAAACATCCTAGATATAGGGATACAGAATAAAATACCAATGGCCTTTTCATAGTCATAGATGATACCTCCGGCTAATCTGATATTCACTGCATATGGCACAATTGCTATTATCTATATTTGCCTAAAAACAACTTATTAATCATATTGATTTTTATGAAATTTATAATTTATACATAAGATAGACCACAATATAATGCATGCAAAAAATATCTTCCAATAACCTAAATTAAATAGAATCAATAATTTGCTAGCAATGAAGATTATACCTAATTGTACAACAATATCTATAACTGTAATTATATTTGAAAGTCTGTTTTTAAAAAACTTTTCATTGGAAAAACTATATACAAATAATACAGCACAGACATTTAAAACTGAAATAGAAGTCAAAAACGGAAAACTGATTCTCCACAGTTCCGATACATACAAAGATGCAAAAGATAAAATGCCCATGAAAACTCCACTAAAAAGTATAAAGCCTAAATTTTCTCCTATTATGCTTTTATCAATGGTAGATGGTATATAATCTCCCTCTTCATCCCTGTACTGATACATGATGGATAGAGATGATAAGAACATAATTACACCATTAAACCAAAGTGATTCTATAACAACATATCCGGAAACATCAAAGCCATATAAAAAGATCATCAATAAAAATGCTGCCAATCCCACACAACAGCTTATAATATACACAATTATCTTTTTAATCACACTTATAATTTTTCTTGAATCCTCTATAGTATTTAAGAAGCTCATGAAATCCATATTTTTAACAAAAATATCACATAATTTTCTCACTACTTTGCTCTTAGTATTGGTTATTCCTATATTTGATATTTTAAGTGCAGGTAAATCTGTAAGTTTCCACCCCGTTATAGCTGTTATATATCCATAACTTTTTAATGCTTTTATTATCTTCACCTTATGTTTAGAACTTATTCTGGAAAAAAAACTTACCTTTTCTCCAATACGATTGAATTCTTCATCTGTCATATTGTCCATCTCCACACCAGAAACTATCTGGGAAAGTCTGGATATAACGTTTATCTTTTTTCCTATTGCCAAAGCTGTAAGTTTGCTGTCATCTGTAACAATAATGGGTTTTACTGAAAGGGACAGAGCCTTTTTTATGGAATCTGATGCATTTTCTTTTAACATATTGTCAAAACCAATTAACCCTACGAATACCAAATTACTTTCGATATTTTCTTTAATACTCGGTTCATAATTAAAATTCCTGTAGGCAAATCCCATTACATACAAACATTCATTGGACATGCTAATATCTGCATTCTTTATAGATTCTATATCCTCCTCTGTTATTTCCAGTTCCAATCCATTTTTCAATATATGCGTACATCTGCTTAAAATAGAGTCCGTAGCCCCTTTTACGTGAGCTCTATATTTCTTGTCCACTTTATTTACAGTAGTGGTTATACGTCTCTCACTGTCAAATAAAATCTGAAATATTCTATCATATTTCTTATCCAGTTCTTTTTTATACATTCCATTTTTGGCACCAAACCTTACCAAAGATGACTCAAGCAAATTTTTTACCCAATTTTCTTCATTTTTCTTTACAGATTTTGTATCATTACATAAAAGTCCTATATTCATCATTCTATACAGGCTTTCACTTATACCGTCTTTTAAGGTCTCTCCATTTATATCTATAAGGCCATTACTTCCATAAGCTTTTACTACTTTCATTTTATTTTTAGAAAAAGCACCTATTTTATCTGTACAAACCGCTGAAACTTTTGAAAACTTCTCTACACTCAATAGGTCCTTAAAAGTTATATCCATTTTTTTGAATCTTTTTAGTAAAATTGCTCCCACAAGAGAAATAATAATGATCATCGCCTGTGGAACAGTACTTAAAAACGTAATTGATAATATTTCTAAATTGTAGGAAAAATCTTTATGAAAAATAAAATTTAACATAAATCCAAGTATTAGGATACAAATGGCCAGCAGCATACTAAAGGCATTCATTACCTCATATATTCTAGTCCCAAAAAATTCTCTCTTTTCTTCACCTTCAAGTAAAAGTTTTACTATATTTGCCACCTGAGTATCCATTCCCACTGCTGTCACCACACCTGTACCATCACCTGTAACTACAGAAGACGACTTAAAAAGCATATTTTTCATATCTGAAAGAGACGGTTCCCGATCATCTATTTTAAATTCGTATTTTTCTACTATAAAATTTTCTCCGGTAACGGAACACTCATCTACCTTTAGATCATTACTTTCAATAATTCTCATGTCCGCAGGTATTCCCTCTCCTTGTCCAACTATAACTATATCACCTACTACAAGTTTTTCAGATGGTATCCTAACAGTTCGTCCATCCCTTATTACTCTTGCCGTTCCTGAGTTCAACTTTCGCAGTTCTTTTATATCTCTTTCCCCTTTATATTGCTCCTGAACTATAAAAGACACATTTAAAAATAAAATGATTAAAGATATAATTCCATAGTTCCACATGCCTAAATATGCAAATAAAATTGCACAAAGGATCAATAACAGCACCCATATTTCTTTAAACTGCATAAATATAAAATAAAATAAGCCTTTGGTCTCCGGCATTATAATTTTATTCTCTCCATACTTTTCTCTAAGAGGCCCTATTTGTTCTTCATCTAGTCCATAATATGTATCACTGTTCAGTTCTTTTATTACTTCACTCCATGTATATTTATACCACTCAATCATACATCTACAACCTCCAATAAAAAAGGACACTATTTAAATATCGTATTTACATACATTAACTTTAAAAAATCAGCTAAAAAATACCTTCACATTTTATTCTGTGAAGGTATTTTTTACGCTAAACTATTTATTATGAAGCTGTATTTTAAATTTCAAATCATTTCTCACATCGTAGGAACTTAAATCATTTGTACCTATTTTATATTTTTTGTTTTTACTCATAGGGTCAAATTCAAGTATATATTTTCGGGGATCAACGGTATCTCTTTTAACTTTATAATTCATGTCTTTTCTTCCTACTTGATTATTTTTATCATCCATTATATAAATTTCATTTGCCTGTAAAAAGGGCGCTTTACCCTCTGCTGTACATGTTACAATAGTCCTGTCCTTCTTATACTCTATACTGTCCACCGTTATTTTCCCCATATTTCCCTGTCTGAGCTCCATAGGGTATTTTCCATTTATATTCACATATACAGCTTTAGTTTCTGTTTCTGTCTTGCTGTAATTCATTTTATAAGGTATGACAGTTATATATTTGGGAATATGTTTTATATTTTCAAATCTGTACACATCCTCAAAGTCCATAGTATTGGATTTTTCAACTGCATGTCCTGAACTTCCCCTAAGTTCAATTTCATTTCCGCTGTCATCCAGTACAAAATAACTGTCATATAGAGTATTTCCCATAATCACATCTTCATTGAAGGCCTCTTTACGCTTATCAGGATTTTTATATTCTTCCTTTATATATTTCCCGGAAATTGTCATATAAGTGGCGATGGGTGTAAATCTCACTCTTTCTATATTCAAATAGGCATCAGGCATCTTTATTCTGTCATTAGGCTTATAATCTACAATATCTTTGGACATCCGTTTTTTCGAAACAATAAATCTGAAATCCCATCTACCCTTTATCCCATATATGTCATTTATATTTATATCTACCTTGATTTTATCCGGGAGATCTTTATCACCCAGGTCTAAAATTTCAGAATTAACATAAGTATGTTCATCTTTGTATCTGCCGCCATAACTTGAACCGCTTGCAGTCTCCTGGCCATTTATTTTAGCCTTTATAAAAAACGGTACAAAGCTGCTGTCTTTTACCTGTTTTTCAATTATCTTATCTCCTGTTAAAACAAATTTTCTTATGTCGCCCTGGCTTTTTATGGTATATCCAATCATCAAGCTGCTTCCATCACAAAGTGCATCATTTATGGTAAAAGTCACTCCATTGTCTGTTATGCTCTCATTTATGGCCTGGGAATACCTCTCATACTTCGTATTGTCATTTTTACTTCCATATATATACTGAATTATTGATTTCAATCCAGGGATATTTTGGGCAAATATAGATACATTTGCAGTAATAAATACAAGTCCGATTACTATAGCTGCAACTGCAGTTTTATATGAAAATTTTTTATGTCTGCTCTCATTTTTCACCTGCTTCATAATCCTTTTTTTCAATGCTTTTTTTCTTAAATCATCCATTTCAAATTCCAAATTCTCCTCTTTATCGTCAAGTTCAACATAATTGAACAATTCCAGCAGATCATTATCCTCAAATTTTTTACTACTCATTTATGCATCCCCCCCTTTGCAAGATCTCAAGTTTTTTTCTAAGAATCTTTCTTCCCCTGGAAAGCCTGTTGTCAACTACAGATCTCTTTACCCCAAGTGAATCTGCTATATCAACTATATCCTCTTGTATTAAATATCTTTTTATAAATATTTCTCTGTCCAATCCTTTTAATTCTTTTATTGCCTCTATTATTTCTTTCTTATTTTCCTCTGAAATAACCAGGTTTTCCACTTGCTGTGAGGATTCAAAAATACAGTTTTCCATGTACTCCGTATTTGTATTTCTAGTAATTTTTTTCTTATAATTTATAGCCTTATACCTGGCTACAGCCTTAAACCAGCACTTGAAGCTTCCCTTATTCTCATCAAACTTATCCGCATTATTCCACAGACACATGAATATATCATTAATGCATTCATCCATATAGGTAGAATACCTTTCAGAACCAAATACTGAAAACACTATTCTATATACATAATCACAATACCTGTCAAAAGCGTATTCAAGAGCTTTTGGATCTTTGCACTTCAATCTGTAAATAAAATTATCTTCTACAATCTTCATATTTTCCCCCTAGCAGCAGATTATCAATGTGCTATTCTCGTATTCATTTTTATATTATGATGCAATTTATTTCCCCGGAAAACGGAATTTTTCCTGACTCCCGTAATATATCTGCTAAATGGAATAAAGCCTATGATGTAAAAAATACAGGGAGTTATAAATGCAGTCAACATCAAAAGTATAAAAGGCGAGTACAATTTCCCCGTCTGATGTATATTATTGGCAAAATACTGAAGTATCACTACATGAAACATATAGGATGGAAATGAATACCTGGCTATAAATTTAAAGAAACCGCACAATATTCTTTTTTTTACAATATGCAGTGAGATCAAATAAAAAAACATCATGCATAAAATATTGTGTATTATGCCTATTCCATAACTCAATTTATCATATACGAAAAATTCATCTCCAAATAAGTTCATGTTTTTGCAGTACACTGCTGCTGCAAAAAACGTGTACAATACAGTAATTGCCTTTCCATACCTCAAAACCATATTTTTAAACTTGCTGTAATTAAATATTATATAAACACCTATCACAAAATATATAGACCATGATAAAGGTGATATATTTATAAATTTTTGCTGAAGTTCTGTAGGATTTCCAAATATGATTCTTCCTAGAAAATTATAAACCCTATTACTATTTTGAATAAAAAATATATAGGCGGCACTGTATAATACAATAAAATTTATTTTAAATATGCCTGACTTTTTTCCTATGATTCCTATAATAAAAATTATAATTGGAAAATAAATATAAATTCTAATAGTCATGCCCATATACCAGAGATGATATGCCGCATTTCCCGTGACAATTTGTCCAAAAATATTCCTTAATTTCTCCCAGTCCTTCAGCAAGTACATGTCCAGTATTGAAAAAATCACATAGGGTACTATTAGAAATTTTATCTTTTTTATATAAAAGGATTTCCAATTAAATTTATCAATATATGTATATATAAGCGTCATGCCCATCAATATCAGAAATATTTTAACTGCCGGCTGGGCAATTGTATAAATAAATCTGGACAGTGCTAAATCCATGTATGATATATCTTTTGAATATGAATATCCCCCTATTGTGTGCTGAACCACAACCATGACAAACGCAATACCTCTGAGTACATCAAGTTCTACAAGTCTCTCCTTCATCTGTTTTACCTCAATTTCTATAATTTATTATCTTCATATATTAATACAATTTATTTTCATATTTCTATCAATAATTTCAGTAAAACATTTTAAAAATACTCAAATTGACAATAAGAAATTTCAATACTCCCTCATAAATACAAAACAATAAGGGCTTTAACTAATTTTAAAGCCCCCTGTTCATTAAAATCAACATCTTGAATTATTAAAATACAGTGCCTGTTTCATCATTTCAAGTCCTTCTACATCAATTCTATCGTATATTTTTATGGATCTTAAAAACTCCTTATAGGCAAGATCCATATATCCATTTTTGTAGTATAACTTTGCCAGATATAACAGTACATTGTCATCTTCAATTAAATTTAAAAGTTGAAGTCCCTTTTCAAATTCTTCAAAATAATTCATCTTTAACAAAATAGACAATAAATTAAATATTGGCTCCAAAAATTTTTGAGATGATTTTACATCTTCTGCCAAAGCCGTACACTTTTTCCCCTCAAGCAGATCTTTAAACTTCATGTATACTAGATACTTTTTATCATCTGGAATTTCTTTGGGATTGTCAATTAATATATCCCTAGTTGAAATGCTGTCATTAAAAGTACTGCAAAGTGCACTGTAATAAAATGCCCTATCAATAAAATCCCTTTCCGCAATTTTTCTAAATAAATTATATGACTCATTAAATTTTTTTTGATAAAATAAACAAATCCCCTTGTAGTAATATATTTTGGACATATTATATTTATCTTCACATATTCTTTCCGCTTTTTCTGTATAATCATAGGCAATATCAAATCTATTTTGACTGTAAAATACATCCGATAAAAACAAATACAGATTCTCGCCTTCACTTCCATCAAGGTAGCTGTCAAATTTCTCTTTCATTTCATCTATTGTGAACTTTTTAGCTCCCATTATCTGAGAAAGTTTGGAAAATGCCTTCATGTATCCTGAATTCAATTTCAGCACCTTGTCACAATAATACATTGCTCTGTCATATTCCCTCAGAACAAAATATATATCGGACAGAACGTAATAAGTTCTATAAGAACCCACCCCTACCAATTCATTTATCTCAACAGGAGGTTCACCCATTTTAATACATTTATTCAATGAATCTATAGCTGCCAGATATTTGCCTTGTCCCATAAGAGTATTTCCTCTTATAAATTCCAAATCTGTAAAATTGGGATAATACTTCAACCCCTCGTCAATGAACTTATATTCCACTTCATAATCTTTCAATACTTGATTGCATGAAACTATCCTCAACATCAATTTAGAGCTAAATCCCTCCTGTGGTACAAAACTCTTATAACTTTTCATATAGTATTCCAGCGCCTTTTTATATTGAGCCATGGCATAGTATTCGTTTCCCATATTAAAAAGCATAAATGAGTTATTGGAATTTTGCTCCAAGCTTCTGCTTATCAAATTCATATTTCTCTTTCTCTTATTTTTATTCTTTATAATTTCATTCAAATATCCATAATGATAAAACCTTATATTTTCAACTTTTACGTCCTGTGAATGATAAGTATGATTTGGCGGAGGCACTATCTGTTCATGTATATCTCCTACGAATTTATATCCTTTCCCGTTTTTTATAAGCCTTACATTTAAATTCATAGTAACACTTTCAAAAGTAGGTCTCTCACCGGAATAACTTAATGTCCGTAGGAAATATACATAGGTTTGACTGTTCTTGTTATTGACCAGTTCAAGTAATTTGTCACTATCTTTTTTCTCGAATTCATCATCTGCATCCATTATGAGAATCCACTCTTTTGTAGCTTTTTCCAAAGAATAATTTCTGGCACTGCTGAAGCTATCATCCCATTTATAGTAAAAAATCCTGGCACCATATTTCTTTGCAATTTCAACTGTAGAATCTGTAGAACCTGTGTCTACTATTATAATCTCATCTACAATATATTTCACACTTTCAAGACATCTGATCAACACATCCTCTTCGTTTTTGACTATCATGCATAGACTTATTGACACATCATGGCCTCCTTTTACAGAGCTATACTAATATGATGCAGTCCAAAAGAGGACAGCATCATCATATTAAACGCTTGCATTATAATAAGCTTCTAAATTAGCAGTGTTGTCACCAGTATCATAATAAAGCCTTGTATATTGTAGATAATACTGAGCGGTCAAAACCGTTGCAGTATTTGGAGCAACAGTTACAAAACCAGCAGCATCATTGATAAAATAACTTGAATTGCTGGTTGGAGAAATTTGGAGTGCAACTGTAACAGCATTTACAGCATCATTATTTTTAATATAATAGGAGTATATCTTTTGCTGTGAAATATCTTCCTGCAGTACAAAATTCATACCAGTCCCAGTAGTTTGAGTAATATTATCTGTGGTAAACAGCGTCCCTTCAGTTATTGAATTTACCGTTCCAGTTACGGTCACTGTATTGCCTACATCTAATGTTCCAGTCACAGTCACCGTATTTCCCACATCCACCGTTCCTGTTACAGTCACCGTATTTCCTACATCCACTGCTCCTGTTACGGTCACCGTGTTGCCTACATTTACTGTCCCTGTTACAGTCACCGTGTTGCCTACATCTAATGTTCCAGTTACCGTTACCGTATTTCCCACATCCACCGTTCCTGTTACAGTTACCGTATTTCCTATATCCACTGCCCCTGACACCAATAAATTACCTGAATTATCCACTGTCAAGGCCTCAGCCTGATTTGAATTTATATTATAGGCATATAATTGAGTTCTTAACTGTTCAGCCACTTTGTTAAATACCAAATTATTAGGCATATCTTTTCATCTCCATTTTAATTTTAAAATATAGCCGGACTTTCCAAGCCTAATAATATATTATTCCTCAATTAATCAATTGTGCTTTCATACTATCATTTCTTTACCTATAAGCTTGATATATAAAGTTTACTCTTACAGTGCCCTGTTCTAAGCACTGTAATTTTACTCTATAATATTTCCCATAATATTTAGCTACTAAAATTCCAGAGCTATTGGAGTCCACTATAATTTCATCATCTTTAATCCAGCTGCACAAATCACAGCTAACTTCAACAGCAGCTTTCACTTCCCCATTACCTATATTGTCAATAAAAAATGTACCTTGAATAATGCGCTCAACATTTATTGGCGGGGAACACCTTATTCTGCGAAACTCTAAATTCCAACTTTTTTCCATTACATTCACGGTTTCACTGCTATTGTTGTGATGATTCAACTCCGGAATACTAATTATAAGCTTGGGAATAAATTCGTAATCACAGATAGAATTGGAAGTAAAACTCCCAAGAGATTTTTTTCTCTCATTGCTTTTCATAATTATACCTTTATTTTTCATGTACCCACTGTTCCACTCATTAAATATGTCTGTTATTTCCACACGTACAGGGCCGTGAAAATTTTTATTTATTTCAAACTTAGCCTGTCTATTATAATATTGAGGTTGTTTTTCAAAGGTAGTATATTTATCAAAGTCCTCCTGAAGTGGTTGTATATAGAAAACGGTCCTGGAATGTTCAGTGTCAATTTTATTTAAGTATATATATAAATAGGCAGAATTTACGAACTCATCCTTAGGTATATTGTCTATATTAAAATACATATAACTTCTGTAAATATTTTTTCCATCAAATCCAATTTTCAAGGTATCATTTATTACATTACTTTTAGGCTTAAAATCCGTTATGGTAAGACTTCTCACACAAATGCTTTGCACCCTTATATAGGACATACTTAAAATCACCTCCTTATAATCATCATATGTACCATATGGGAAAAAATCCCGCAAAAAATATAACTTTTATAAGAAGGTTAAGACGGATATAAGAATAACTTGATAAAAATAGCGGCTGTAATCTCTACAACCGCTTATTTAGCTGATCTCCCAGCAAGAGTCAGAGCGAATTTAAAAATAAATTATCCCCTGGCAACTTTCGCAGGATACCAGCTGGCAAACCATTTTGTAAAAATTCCCATAACTGCAGGCGCAATTGAATTCACAAGACCGGTATAACTTGATAAAACACTTCCCATCAGGAAATAGGTACAAAAGGCAATTATCAGGAAGAGTACACCCCAAGCTGCAGTCAAAATCCTATTTGTCTTCAAAAAAAGTGGATTTTCAAAGGCATCCTTCCCGTTGTAATCATTGCATGAATAGTATGCAGTCAAGGGTATTTTCCCCCAGCAGGACAATATCCACATAAAGCCAAATATCAGATATGAAAGACATATTAAAAATGTTGGATTAGTTCCAAACACCGCCAGAATACCCAGGACACAGATCAATGGAATACTTATTTCATCATAAATAGTAAGTTTAAACTTATAGGACAGAAGAGGTATAACGGAGCAAACGATTATTCCTACAACACCTCCCCAAATCTCATCTATAGGCAGTACTACCCAAAGTGCTATCCACTGAAACAAAAGCAGGGTCATATTTGTCTTATTTCCCGCAGATTTCTTCTCGGGTATCTGACTTTTTATTCCAAAATAGCCATCCATTTTAAGCATTATGCTGAAATCCCCCAGTACTCGGTACTGCTTTTTCATCAATGCCTTCGCCCCGTTGACCTTACCCTCTGAAATCTTTTTCCAGAGCTCAAAAGTAGTTTCAATTCTAGTAGTATAGGTCACAAAATTCTCAGTATTGACGGTGCATTTTTCCCTTCCCAGAAAAAGCTGATAAGTTTTGTCGATATCTGTAAAATATATTTCAATCAGAACATCCTTTGTATAACTTTTAGGATTGTATACAGCGGCCATCTGTTTCATAAAATTATATGATCTATCCTGCTGCTGCCTTTTCTCCATAGAGCCCTCTGAAATATTCCAGCTGGCATTTGCCATTTCCACAAACACATCCGGAGGATACAGCAATTTGCCAAGTTCATCTTTTGTATCACTGCTGATAGCAGAATTATATCCAAATTCTCTGCCAGCCTGTTTCGCATAAGACAGGTACTCTAAAATTCTTCCCTCAAGCTGGGAAACATGGAACAGCTCTCCTTCAGGACAAATTATTTTTGACAGTTTATCTCCAAACAGGATGTCAAACTGTTTAAAAAGAGCATCATAATTTTTCTTTGTGCTGTAAAATCCACAGGTCGAAATGAGAACATACCTTTGATTTGACAGATCATACCGGGAAGGGTGTCCGCTTGTTCCATCCTTGTTTAAACTCATATATGGCAGATTTGTAGGAAGCATTCGATCAAGAAATGCCTTGACTTTTGACGGCATACCAAAATAGTAAAGTGGAAAACTCCAGATGACAACATCTGATGTCACATAGCTTTCTATAAGCTCTCTCATGTCATCCCTTATTATGCATTTACCCGGAGTTTTAGTCCAGCAGGCAAAACATCCCCTGCAGTGTTCAATATTTTTCTCACTGATATTCACTATATTTACACTGCAGCTTTCAATTTCCTCTAGCCCTTCCAAAAAAGCTCTGGTTATCCTAAATGTATTGCTTTTTTCTCCTTTTGGACTACCATTGAGCACAAGCACCTTCATACTACTATACCCTCCAATTTATATAGATTATATCATATAACAATACAAACCTAGACAATTCACAATTTATAAATCTTAATTTGACTATGCTTATAATTATACAAATTTAGACATATGATTGCACTACAAATCCAAAAAATTAACTGTAATTAACTAGAATTTAACATTTAAACCGAATAAAAACTTTCTTATACTGGATAATTTGATGACATGAACGTGATGAAAGCAAATACCTTTAACTATAGAATTCACAGGTCCTTCGAGATGATTTTTTTCTGTACTCTTTAGTAAATATGAAGGGTAAAAATACAATTCCACAAACAGCGATATTCAATATTAATATTTCAGGTGTAAATACTATATTATTTGCATTACCGCTGCCAGAGGCCATGTAATTATTTATCAAATGAACAATTATAGTTGACCAAAGATTTCCCGTTTTCATATAGACAAGGCCTAAAAAGATACCGATGAATGTACAGTAAAATATATGAAAAATTAGGCAGTAAACAGGAGTTTTAGGACTGTACAGCATAAAGCAGAGGGGTAAATGCCACAGTCCCCATATAGGTCCCAATATTATGACACCAAGTTTTTTGCCAAACAGAACTTGAAGTCTAGGCTGCAAGTATCCCCTCCAGCCAAATTCCTCTCCAAAGAAACTTATAAAAGATATAAGAATACCCAGCAGTAAATTAAAAGGTAGAAACTCCAAAAGTTTGATGCTCTTTTCTACATTTTCAATAAAATTACCATAAATAAATCCATTTAGAATTGCTATTACAAATTCAATTCCTATAAATATCAAACATAATATAAAAACATTCTTAAAATTCTTTTGAAGAACCATACCAATCTTTTCAAAACAATTATTTCTATTGTTAAATATCAGGTAGAAAGCAGCAATACTAAATGCGCATATAAGCCCATACAATATTTTAGATATATATTGGGGAAAATCAGAAACTCCAGTGAGTAAAACAATCATGGATAAAATACATAAAACAATATAAATTTTAAAAAAATAAATCAAATTCCTGTCAATATTATTTTTTTCATTGCTAATCATCAATATAACAGCAGTTAAAGCCGGATAAAACATCTGTACTAAGGCAAAATCTGAAATAGCAGCCTTATCAATATATTTATATACAAAGAACATAACTATTCCCATGGAAAATGTAATGATAAAATTGACTGACACAAACATCAGTATTTCATTTTTAATTTTAATTGAATTGGTTTTCATAACATTCTCCTTTAATATTTGTAATTTCTGTCATAGCCTCAAGATTATTTTAAGCGGCAAAGAGATGCTCTTTACCAGTCAATTATGCATATAATTATATCATATATCAAGATAGTTTATTTTCCATAGCATTTTATATATTTCCCTCAGTTAAGTCCATTTCTTTATATTTTTTCTCCGCCGCTTCAATTGCCTGGACACCCGTTTTGCACAATACATTTACACCTTTGACAATAGTTACAATTACAAACTGGAGAATATTTAGAAAGTATTTCGGCAAAAGGTGGATTCCACTTTAACTCATTTTTATAATAATCAAGTATACCTTCAACATCTTTCATATTCAAACTTGCCCTCCCCCTATTTTACAATTATCAACTTCCTATAGTTCAATGTGCTTTACTATCGCATTTCGCCTGTTTTCTTTATAACTTCGCTGAATTCCTCAAGTTCCTTAATTATAATTTTTGCCTGACTCTTCCATATATCTGTTTTATACACCGTACCAATAACCGGGATCCCACAATTTAAAGCATTTCTCCCGGACCATCCGCAAAATTATTATTTGTCAGCTGTTCCGGCCTGCTCTCTATTAAAAGTAAATCAGGCTTTAAATTTTCAATTACTGCCTTTAGATTTAAATAGGAAAAATTTTTTGAATCCAAGCTCATGAAGTGAACAGTCCCCAGAAAATATATATTTTGATTTCCCTTAGTATATTTTTCAAAGGACGAATCTCTAAAATAAGTTGTCATAGATAAAGATGAATACATTCTGCCAGCAATTTTATTCAATAATTGAGGATAAATAACAAATAACAGCAATATTAGACATATGAACAAAATTACTATATTTCTAAATATTTTTAGCATTGATCTCAATTTATACACTGAAACTTGCACTCCTCCTATTTCATCCTTATTAGCATTATATAAAATAAATACCAACGTTATTCAATAAATCCATTTACACAATTGTATTCAACTCTTAGCTTCATATTTTTCACTCCTGTAATAAATATAAATGATTACGTCGTGTAAGGTACAAGTAAAATTTTAATAAACTTGCCGATTCGTATAAAAACCAACTATTTTATATTTTAATACTGTATCTTAAACACATCTGACGCTGACGACGAAGCTAGAAGTGTAGATCACGGTGGT
>NZ_FXYI02000061.1:0-17947 GCF_900184915.1 Clostridium sp. HV4-5-A1G
TATATATATATAAAAGAATTTTAATTAAAATTCACTTAAATCGAGGAGGGTATTACAATATGAGTAAGAAAAGTACAAAGGCACTTGCAAGTGCTGCTCTTATGTCCTTGGTTTTAACTACAGCTCTATCAGCTGGTCCAGTTAAAGCAGCTCAAGGAAAAGTAACTAGAGTAAGCGGTGCCGACAGATATGCAACAGCTTCCCAGGTTGCTACAACAAACTGGGAAAGTGGAAGTGACAGCGTGGTATTGGTTTCAGGTGAAGGTTATGCAGATGCAGTTAGTGCTTCAGCATTGGCTAAGAAACTGGGTGCACCAATACTTTTGACTGAACCAGGTTCACTTAACGCAGATGCTCAGAAAGCACTTGATACGCTGAAACCAAAGAATGTATATGTTATTGGTGGAAATGCTTCAATTTCTCAGAGTATAAGAGATGGACTTAAAGACAAATATACTTTGACAGAATTGGGTGGGGCCAACAGATATGAAACAAATGCAGCAGTAGCTGATGAACTGGTTAAATTAGGAGTTGACGCCAGCAATGTATTGGTTGTTGGAGGAGAAGGATTCTCGGATGCCCTTTCAGTAGCACCAGTAGCAGCTGCAAAGGGACAAATACTGTTATTGGCAACCAATGACCAGGCTAAAACTCAGCCAGTAATAGATTTTGTAAAGAAAAACAACTCAAAGGCTACAGTTGTTGGAACTAAGAATATAATAAATGACACTATCTACAATGCCCTTGGAGCATCTTCAAGAGTAGATGGCGGCGCAGATAGATTTGCTACAAACATAAAAGTATTGAATAATTTCCAGGGTGACTTGAAGAGTGACAAGGTGTACATTGCAAATGCAAGCAAAGCTACACCAGATAACCTTTATGCAGATGCATTGGTAGCTTCCGCAGTAGCTGGAAAATATTCAGCACCACTGGTATTAGTGGACAAAGATGGTACAGCTGGAACAGACAATGCCATAGCTTACTTGAAAGACAACACTACTTCCAGCACTGATTTTCAGGTAATTGGAGGATTGGGAGTTGTTCCACAGGCAATAGAAGATGACATCAATGCTATCTATAATCCAACTCCAAACGGAGATCAGGCAAGTGAGGTTGAATCAATTGAGTCTGTTGGATTAAATCAAATAAAAGTTACATTTAATGGAGAAGTTGATTCCGATACAGCTGAGGATGAAAGCTATTATAAAGTGAATGGAACTTCACTTACAGATACTAATGCACATGCAACATTACAGGATAACAATAAGACTGTCTTGATAACTCTTGCTGATAAACAGAAACAAAATGATGATGTGGATGTGACGGTTAAAAAAGGAATACTTAGTGCTGACAAATCAAACACCATTTCTGAATTTACCCAGACTGTTACTTTCTCTGATACTACTGTTCCTACTGTCGATAGTGTAGAGGCTAGAGGAAATAATAAATTGACAGTTAAATTTTCAGAACCTGTTAAGATAGGAAATGGGGTAGCAAGTGATATAGATGACGGTGATGCCGAAATATCAGGATTATCTTCTTTCTTGAGCAAATTTAAAATTGATGATCAAAATATAGCAAATTTTGGACTTGACTCACAGTATTCATTAGCAAAAAATACAGTCAGTGATGGACATAATCTTTATTCAGATGAAATAGAATTTTATTTTACATCATCTCTTTCTAATGGAAGTAAGACACTAAAGATATCAGATGGTGATGATAATATTTTAAGTGATGCAGCTGCTTTCCCATTTAAAGAAACTTCGGTGGATTTTGATGTAGATACATTAACTACTAAACCAGAAATACAAAGTATAACTGCTTCAGATGATAAGGTATATATAAATTTTGACAGACCTATGGATTCAAATACAGCTCAGCTTGCGGCAAATTATGAAATTAATGGCGGCAGTACTGAATATAAAGTTACTAAGGCAGTGCTTAAGAAGGATGATACTCAAGTTAAACTTAGTGTATCTAAGCTCAATAAAGGTTCAAATACAGTATATATCAGTAATAAGGTAAAAGATGCTTATGGGAATAAAGTGGCTGATGATACTTATAAATCGTTTGAGTTGGAAGAGGATGAAACTAAGCCTTCGGTAAATTCTGTTTCGGTATTAAATAATAGTACTATAAGAGTTAGATTTAGTAAAGATGTAGATGCGATGTATGCAGTAGATACATCTAATTATAAATTAAAGGATAATGATGGTACTGATATATCAAATTATATAAGTGCTGCTTCTGATGCTACTGATTATCAAGATGGTAATACTGATCCTATTACTATTCCAGGAAATACTAAGTCACCTGTTGAAGGAGATACTACCGATGTAGTTGATATACATCTTTCTCAAGATGGTATTCATAAGTATAAGTTAACTGAGTCTAAGTACACGATAACAATAAAGAATATTCAGGACAGAGCATCAACTCCAAATGTTATAGACGATTATGTTCAAACATTTGATGGTTCCGATGATGTAGCTCCAGAGGTAGAAGGTAATGCAATAGGTTTAGAGGATTCTGATTTTGATTCTTCTAATCCGTATAGAAAAGTTGTAGTAAGCTTTAACAAAGCTATGGATGCAAGTTCACTTACTGATACAGATAATTATAAATTTAAAAATGGCAGTGGTGATACAGTAAAATTGCCAAGTGGAACGTCGATAGATACAAGTTCTGATAACAAGAGTGCTATAATAAAATTCCCATCTGCATATGGTACTCAAGGTAAATCAGGGGATAATCTTATTGATGCTATATCTGTAATTGGAGTTAAAGATGAAAATGGAAATGATATGACTGTTTCACAAACTGTGAAAGTAGTACCAGCTAGCGATACAGCTACAACTAATGTTAAACCAAATTCTATTAATGTTAAATATAATAATGATGATTTGAATGTTAATTTGAGTTTTGATAAATCAATCGATAACTTGAATGCTAGTGATTTTAAGGTTCAAGCTGTTACTCCAGATAGTGCACATAAAAATGCTGATGGTAGTATAACACTTGTATATAAAGATGGTAATCCTGGTATTAGTACTATCAAATTAGCAGGATTAGATGCTCAAATTACAACTGTTCAACAAGCAAGCATTAAAACAACTGACGTTAATGGATCACCTATAAAAGAAATAACTAATACTCCTACTCCTGTTACTCCTTATGGATTTACTGCGGCTCCAAAAACTTATGATACAGATAATTGGAATGCTACGCTAAAATCTGATGGTACTAAAGAAGTCGAAGTTAAATTTGATACTCCAATTGATTCAGGGAGTGTTAATAAGGATGACTTTACATTTGCTATAGCAGGAACAGGAACTACATTAAAAGCTGGTAGTGCCACGGTTAATGGAAGTGGAGATGGGAAAAATACAGTAGTATTTACATTTGATAGTGATGACAATTCATCTACAGCTTTAAGTAAGTTTGTAGCGGGAGCATCTTTAAAAGTTACTCCTAGAGATAATACAAAGATTTCTACTGAAGAAGATAAAAATGATGAGTATGGATATTATACTCGTTCCAGTGATGATAAAGATGGATATATAGTTGTTATAAATGGTAATTTAGATCATAGTACAACAGCAGTTAGTACAACTTATATTGTTGATAATACTGCTAAAACAATAGATTTAGCAAGTGCAACACCAACAGCAGGTGATTTAAAAACTGATTTAACTAGTGGTGGACAAAAATATACAGTTGCAGTTTTTGAATCAGATGGAACTACACCGGTTGCTGATACTGCTAATGTAGCTCCTGAAGATAAGGTTGTTATAACAGCACAAGATGGATATACATCAAGCACTTATGCTTTAAAATAAAGGTCAATAAGTTTTTGGCTTTGTTTTAAAAAGTATCTGTAGAAATGTTCTTCAGAGTTTATGAACAAAATTAAACGTACGAAAAAGTACAATATAAGAGGAGAATCGTCAGAAATGGCGGTTCTTTTTTACGTGCACCCAGCCCACAATCATGGGCGGCAGCTTGATGGGGCTAGATAGTAGCAGTTATTAGCTAAAGGCAAGGGTGTCCGTTGTGAAACTGAATCTGAAGGAAGTTGGGAGCAAAGTCTCGGCCTGAGGAATACAAACTACATACAAGGCTGAAATGTGCTAGGTAAGTTTGCGTAACAAAACGAAGCCCTAAACTATCTGAAACAGGTAGTGTAAATGTAGCAGATATGTGGAGGGAAAGTAAGCGTTCTTACCTGGGGAGATCTGATAGATATGTTATTGATATGAATTTAGAAATAACACCCCATACAGAAATGTATGACTGAACTATCAGAAGCCATAGTACATTGTAGAACGTGTAAGCATTGGAAAGACTGAACAGTATGAAGCTTTTAAAAATTAAAAAAACAAAGAAATACGTAGAAAGCAGACAACTTCATATTTAAGACTGTTTCCATGAAGATAAAGTGGAACTTGAAGATATGGAAATTTGCGAACGCAAGAAAGAACTATTGGCGTACTGACAAAAGCTCTATTTTCTTTGTGTCTATAACTAACCTTAAGTTTGAAAAAGCTGGGCTAGTGTGTTTTTACTAAAAAATATACATAAATATATTAATTCTGTTGAACCCATATTTACCAACGAGTGGTAGATATGGTAGTAATGAATGATACGTATGATTGGTGTGAAGAGACGCTAAATAAATTATTTAGCTCTTAATTGATTATTAAGTTTTAATCTGTAAAAAATAATAAAAATCCTAGAAGCATGTTATAAGAAGATCTATTTACTTGATTTTAAGTATGTACAATATCAGAATTTTGATTGTATGGTTATTAGAGCTCAATACTGAATTTCAATAATTGCCATGAATACGTTTTATTATAGCTTAATGTAAGGTGTAAAATAAGGGTGGGGGTGAGTATAGATGGCATTTACGATGAAACAAATTGACGGCATAACAGTTATCAATAACAGCGGTAAGGTTGTCTTTCATGCTAAGTATAATCCGAGATTTAGTAAAGACAGTACTTTCTTGAAGGATCCTGATAAAAACCTTTTCGAACTGTATCCTGGACTCCAGCCTGAAGACAGTACCTTGGTCGAATGTGTAAAAAATGGGAAACGTATTTACCGTGAGGATCAGAAATTTTACGATTGTAACGGTAATTTGATTAATACTGACAATGTGACTCTGCCTATTGTAAAGGGTGGCAAGGTGGTTGGGGCAATTGAGTTGTCCAGGGATATTACTTCTATTAATGATCTGGCTGGTGGTTGCAGTGGTGAAGTTAATGTGGGGCATAAAGACGGTTAAAAGGGGGTCAGTCCCCCTTCCTTTTTCTGCTAAAAAAGATTACCGGGTTTAAATGTGATTTTCACCTCCAGGAATTATTTCTACTCACAGATATTTTTAGTAAATTCAGCATCCTGCTTTTATTACACTGTAGATTATCATAAGATGTTTTGATAAAATAAAGATAGAAATATATAATAAGTTGTATAGGAACAGATGTTCTGGCAAATACTAATAATACAGTAAGATATTATTAGGAGGAGATGGTATGCCGGAAGATAGAGTTCATCATGAACATGACGTAGGTTACAAATATATATTTTCTCATAAGGAAACATTTCTGGAACTGCTGCGGGGATTTGTCAAAGAAGATTGGGTTAACTTAATAAAAAGTGAAGATTTGATACTTATTGATAAGTCATATATACTTGAAGACTTCAGTGAGGAAGAATCGGATATTGTATATAAAGTAAATTTAGGTGGGCGGGATGTTATATTTTACTTCCTTCTGGAATTTCAGTCCAGGGTGGACTACAGAATGCCTATGAGACTGCTGTTTTATATAGTTGAGATATGGAGAGAAATTTTGAAGAATACCTCAAAGAAGGAAAGACGCAGAAAAGATTTTAAATTGCCCTCAATTATTCCCATGGTGCTCTACAATGGTAAAGGCAGGTGGACTGCTTGTAGAAATTTTAGGGATGTACTGAGTGGTGGTGAACTGTTTGGCGAGAATATAATAGACTTTAGGTATATACTGTTTGATATTTACAGGTATGATGAAAATAATCTCAAAGCCATGGCAAATATGGTGTCTACTGTATTTCTTTTGGATAAAGAGATAAGCAGGGAAGATTTGATAAGGAGACTCAGGCTTACAGTCTATGCTCTTAAAAAGATAACACCGGAACAATTTGATATACTTAAAACCTGGCTTAAAGGCATAATGAAGCCAAAGTTAGATGAAAAATCCAGAGTTGAGGTAGAGGAAATATTGGAAAAGGCCAGTCAGAGGGAGGTGAATTCCATGGTATCCAATTTGGGCAAAACTATAGAGAATATTGTGAGAGAGGGTAAAACGAAGGGACTGGAAGAAGGCAGGAAGGAAGGCAGAGAACAAGGCATAAAAGAAGGCATAAAAGAAGGTAGAAAAGAAGGTAAAAAAGAAGGTATAAAAGAAGGTAGAAAAGAAGGTAGAAAAGATGGGTTGCTTCAGGGATTGGAAAAGTTATTGGGTATTAAATTTTCTGATACTTCCTGTATTGGCAGAATAAAAAAGATAGATGATGAAGATGTATTGAATTCTGTGTTTGAGGATGCAGTTAAGAGCAATTCCATTGGAGAGTTTGAAGAAAAATTGAGGCGGAGAAAATTAAATTAATGATAGTATTGGCTGATTTCCGGATAAAACCGGAAATCTTTATTTTTCAAGCTGGGGACTGACCCCATGACAATTATTGTCATGGGGTCAGTCCCCAGTTAGCGGACAAATTATGAACAGTACAAAAAGAATCATCAGAAATGGCGGTTCTTTTTGTATAGAATTATGTCATAAAAATTAATAAAGTGTAAAATTTAAGAAGGAATTATGAATTTTTTGTAGAATACTCATATAATTCTTGACTCACTTCAATAAGGAGGATATGACTTTATGAAAAATTTTAAATTGGCTTTTACTGTATTCCTAGCTTGTATGATGGTGCTTTTATGCGGCTTCTTTAATAAGAGTGGAGTTGAAGCTGCACAGAATGTAATAAGGCTTGGGGGAACTGACAGATTTGATACTTCTGTGAAAATAGCCGATTACGGGTGGAAGAGCTCCAAAAATGTTGTAATTGCAGATGGGCAGGGGAATGATGCTTTTGCCGATGCCGTAGCTGGTACATCACTTGCGTATTATCTCAGCTGTCCCATACTTTTGACCAATATTGTGACTACACCGGATATTGTAAAAAATGAAATCAAAAAGCTGGGAGCGGAAAATATTTACATAATGGGAGGAACCGGAGTCATATCGGCATCCCAGGAAAACAGCTTCAGGTCGGAAGGATACAATGTGACCAGGATAGCGGGGACGGATAGATTTGACACTGCCTGCAGAGCAGCGGACATATTGAATTCAAAATCAAAGATAAGCAAAGTGTATATAGTACCATCGGATAAATTCCAGTATGCACTTATAGCAGCACCTTATGCGGCAAGAGAGGGGGCAGCCATTTTGTTCACCGGTCCTGGTGATGAAAATATGCGGGCTGATGTAAATGGTAAGACTAGGAGTGAAATATTGAAATTGGGAGTAAAAAATGCAGTTGTGGTGGGTTCATATAATGTAGTTTCCTATGATGTAGAGGCACAGCTTGAAAATATGGGATTAAACTGCCTTACAATACATGGTACGACCCCTCAGAGTGTGGCATCAGGCTTTATGGATACAAACAAAGGCAGCGGCATTTCCATTTCCAGCGACAGCTTTTTTGCAGATGCACTTTCAAGCTCTGTCCTGACAGCCAGGCATAATTACAACCCTCTTCTCGTAAACACAAAACTCAGGTATACTCTGGATGATGTTTCAAAACCTGTATTGCTGTTCGGGGGAACTGGTGTGGTAAGTGACAGCCTGGGAAATTATATAAAGGATTCAGCCGGGGCACATGATATTTCAAATGATGAAATTTATCAGCTGCTTTCAGATTCACGGGCATCTCTGGAGGATGTCATGTATTCTGCTGACAATAAAGAACAGCTGGAAAATATTATAACTTCAGATGATGGGACAAAATATGTACCAACTCCGGATCAGTACAGCAGTTATAATAAAGTGGAGAATTTCCTTTCAAAATATGGTACGGATGATTATGTTGCAGATGAATTGGATTCTCTGGGCGATTTTTATGGATATACTTTTAATGGAAATCCGGTGAGCGTCTTGGGAAATGTGGGAATAAATTTTTATGACTTTAGAAATGTGCTTGTAACCAGGGAAGATGTTGACTACACCACTATACAGGCTGTTTATAATAGGTATGATAGTTCTGGGATTTATGAGAAGATGTATGTGACCTTGAAATTTCAAAGCAATAAATGGAAGATTTCTAACCTGATTTACAAGTAGAACAGGGGACTGACCCCCACCCAATTATTGGGCGGGGGTCAGTCCCTGTAGGTTACGGGGATTTGTCAAAGAAGATTGGGTTAATTTAATCAAGTGTTCAGATAAAGACAGTACTTTCTTGAAAGATCCTGATAAGAGCCAGAGCCTTTTTGAATTGTATCCTGGGCTTCAGCCTCTCTTTTTATCAAAGGGAAACTGACCTCCTTATATTTATTAAAGTTCTTTCAACAATAGCAAAGATATGATAATATGTAATTACAAATACAGTTATTAAATTGCAAAGGAGTTCAGCCATGGCGGAAAAAATCAAAAATATTGAAGATGCTGTAATGAAAAGCGTACTGGATGTTTTCAAAGAAGATGCCCTTGAATTCTTCGGCATAAAGGCAAAAATAATTACTGCTGCCAGAACCGAGCTAAAAAACCTTCAAATAGATACTTCTTTTATGGACTACATATTGGGTGAGGGTCTGACCCCTTGACAGTTATTGGAAAAGAAGCGTTGAAATAGCACTCCTTTTCCTTTTGCTTATATATGGATATGTATTTGACTCTTATATAAATCCAAGCCATATGGTACAATATTCATATAATGCTAAAAAGGACTGGAGGTAGTAAATTTTATGAATAAAAATACCGTAAAAACTATAGGTGGTACTGCTGTATTTTCTCTTATAATATCTGCAGCTGTCCCTGTAGTTCCTGTAAAAGCTTCAGAAAATCAGCTTGTTCAGCTGGGAGGCACAGACAGCTATGAAACTGCGGCAGCTGTTGCAGACTCCAATTGGACTAGCAGTGATAATGTGATACTCGTATCCAGCGAAGGCTATGCAGATGCTATTAGTGCAGTAGTGCTTTCAAAACAGTTGAATGCACCGATACTTTTAACTGGAAGTTCAAGTTTAAACAGTACTACAAGTGATGAAATAAGTAAATTGAAACCGAAGAATATATATATAATAGGCGGAGAATCGGTAATATCTGAGAGTGTGAGGACACAGCTGAGAAACAGTAATTATAATCTGATTGAACTTTCCGGCAAAAACAGGTATGAGACCAATGCTGCTGTGGCAGGGGAACTTGTGAAACTTGGAGTGGATCCCTCGGATGTCATGATGGTGGGTGGAAGCGGATTCTCAGATGCTCTTTCTGCAGCTCCGGCAGCTTCTGCCAGAGATGAAATACTTCTTCTTGGCGATAATGACAGCACTGCCATGTCTTCCGTAAGCAGTTTTGTGAAGAGCAACAATTCCAGGGTTACAGTTGTAGGTACAAAGAATATTATAGGTGAAAGTATTTATAATTCTTTGGGAGCAGTTAAGAGGATAGAGGGCGGCGCTGACAGATTTGCAACCAATCTCAACGTGCTCAGGGCTTTTGACGAAAACCTGAAACCGAACAGCATATATGTGGCCAACGCCAGCGGCGGAAGGTATGCTGATGCTCTCGTAGCAGCCTCTGTTGCGGGAATAAAATCTTCACCTCTGGTACTTGTAAACGGGGATGGAGATCTGCAGACCGAAGGTGCGTTGAATTATATTAAATCGAAAGCTGGTTCTGATTCAGAAGTAAATGTAATATCGGAAAAGGGAGTTATTTCGGACAATACCATTTCGGATATAAAGAATGCAGCAGGTGGAACTGTAGAGGACAGTGACACGGTGAAATCTGTAACTGCAGTTGGCTTGAATCAGGTAAAGGTCGTATTTAATACTGCTGTTGACAAGAATTCTGCCGAGAGAACTGCAAATTATGAGATAGATGGAAATTCATTGGGTTCTGAAGCCCAGACGCAATCTTCCGCATATCTCCAGGATGATGACAGGACTGTTGTAATCACCTTCAGGAATACATTTTCCCAGGGGAAAAAGGTCACATTTACTGTAAAAGGTAATATTCTCGATGATACTTCTTCTTCCAACATAGACAAATATGAGAAGGATATTACATTTCAGGAAACCGGTTCTCCTTCCATAAGTTCCGTGGATGCGGTGGGAGGCAATAAACTGAAGGTCAGATTTTCCGAGCCTGTGAGAATGCAGGAAAGTGATCTGTCTTCCATGAAGATAAACAAGAGAAGCGTGAGAAACTACGGGCTTGATACTTCCCATACCGAGCTTGTAAATCAATCCGGGGATTGGGCAGACGGGGTTGATCTCTATTTTGACTCCATACTTCCCATAGGTGACAATACCTTTACCATGCCTGATGGTACGTCGGGGAGCAAATTTGACAATGGGGCCAATATTCCTATCCAGAGTCAGTCCAGGGAATTTACGGTTGAATCTGTATCGGGAAGTCCTAAGGTTGAAAGTGTTACCACAAATAATGCAGGGACCATATATATAAAGTACAACAGGGCAATGGATACTGACACAGCTCTTGAACCTTCCAACTATAAGATAAATGGGGATACTGTGGATGTGGATTCTTCCTATGTTACTTTTGATTCCGGATCCGGGGACAGCGTAGTGAAGATAAAGAATATAGGAAGCATGATGAATCAGGGCACTAATACCATTTTGATCAAGGATAACGTAGAGGATACCTTCCAGAATACAATCAGCCAGACTAGCATGACCCTTTACTATGGAAGCAGCAGCCAGAAACCTTCAGTTACATCTGCGAATATTCTGGATGAAGAGACTATAAGAGTTAAGTTTGACAAGGACGTGGTGAGAAGTTATGCTACTAATAAGGGCAATTATACCCTTGTGGATTCTGAGGGAAATGATGTAAGTTATAAGCTCAACAATGTAAATACCATAACGGTGGATGGGAACAATAACAGGACTTTTGATCTCAAATTTGATGACAATACCTTGAATGGTTCAAAGTACACTTTGACCGTAAAAAACATCATAGATACAGAGGCAAAGCCAAATGTAATGGATACTTATACTGCTGTGCTTTCCGGTATGGACAATGAAGGACTTAAAGTTACGGAAATAGTAAAGAGAGCGGATAATTCCCAGGCTGTAGCAATGTTTTTCAACCGTACTATGGATGATGATTCCATATCTGACAAGTCAAACTATGTGTTCAGGGATGGAACCGGAGAAGTGAGAAATCTTCCGGGAGGGGCATCTGTAACATCTTCTTTTGACGACAAGAGCGTGACTATCGAATTTCCTTCAAGCTACAATATAGGCAGCGGCACTACAGCCAGGGATGTAATTCAAGTTGGAGTCAAGGATGTAGTTGATGAGGATGGAAATTCTCTGGATTTGGGCTCATATATAGGTGACATAAGCACCGTCAGCAGCAGCGGTCCTGGAATTATATCCGGTACTGCACAGATGACTTTTATAGGTGATGATATAAGAGTGAAGGTTTCTCTTTCTGCGGCCCTTGATGTTTTTGTCATGGGTGACTTCAGGGTTGATGGAAACAAGCCTGACAGCGGCACTACCGTTGGAAATGATGTTATTCTCATATATAAAGCCGGCGTGAAAAATGGTGATAAGATAGAAGATATAAAGAATTCTGGTGAAAGTACCAGTGTGAGCATAGTGGGCAATAGTTCTGTGGATTCTGCAGGACGTAATATAAGGACAGGTTCCACTAAAGTCTATATACCTCCTATGACGAAATCCGATCAGTTTACAGCAACCAGTGCTTCAAATACGGATACTGTAAATGTGGTCTTCAACCAGGATGTGGATACCGCCATACAGAATCAATATGGAGATGATTTCGTATTTAAGGATTTGACTACAGGGAAAACACTCACTCCGAATGCCATAAGTGTTGATGGCAAAACGGTTATCTATAGATTCAGCAGCTCTTCCTTTGACAAGGGCGATACAGTCAAAGTGTCTGCCAGCGGCACTTCTTCTGCCATAAGCATAAGAAGCGAGAAACATGACAATGCTGCATACACAACTTATTCGCCTTCAAGTGACGATTTGGACGGATATAACATCACAGTGAAGTAATTGTTTGGGGTCAGACCCCCATCCAGTTAGTGGATGGGGGTCTGACCCCATAACAATATTTGGAAAAGGAGCGCTATTTTAGTGCTTCCTTTTCTTTCGTTTTGATTAAAGACACCTGCTTATGAGCATAATTTAAGACAAAAGAAGATGGTGGGAAGATGGGTTCATGATTTTTCTGTGAGTCCTTATTGTTGGTTGATTCCATAGCATGAAAAGAATATAATATGATTAGAATGTTACTATAAGGAGTTGATACCATGCAGATTAAACCGTCCGCAAGCATCCGACAGAACTATAATGAAATTGCGGCTTTATGCAAATCTTCCGGTGAGCCTGTCTATCTTACAAAAAATGGTGAGGGCGACCTCGTGGTTATGGATATAGAAGCGTTTAACCGTCGTGAAAAAATGTTAAAACTAAGAGAAGAGCTGTTATCTGTTGAGGAAGATCGTGTGGCTGGTCGTACGGGAAGTACACCGGATGAGTTGGACAGCTATCTGGACAGCATTATAGATGAGGTGGAACATGGAAAAGAGACCTCAATATAAAATAGTTGTTTCAGACCGTGCCCGTCAGATGCTGGTGTGTCATGTCCGATTTCTGGCACAGAAAAGTCCAACAGCTGCCCGTAAAATAAAAAATGGCCTAATGGATGCCATTCGATCTCTTTACCAAATGCCGGAGCGTTTTCCATTTCTGTATGCTGAATTTATTCCTCCAAATAAATACCATAAGATGTTCGTAGAAAAATGGTATCTGATTTTATATCAGATTAAGGATCAGACGGTGTACGTTGACTATATTGTAGATTGTAGGCAGGATTATGGGTGGTTGGTAAAATGAGGGGTCTGACCCCATAACAATATTTGGAAAAGGAGCGCTATTTTAGCGCTTCTTTTTCTTTCGTTTTGATTAAAGACACCTGCTTATGAGCATAATTTAAGACAAAAGAAGGTGGTGGGAATATGGCTAGGGCAAAGAGAGAGTGGTTTCCAGGTGCACGGTATCATATAATTTGCAGAGGAAATCATAAAAATGATTTATTTAAAGATGAGAAAGATTATCAGGTCTATTTGAACATATTGAAATATGTGAAGAAGAAGTTGGGATATGACTTATACTGTTACTGCTTCATGACAAATCATGTTCATATGCTTATTGGGACAGAAGAAATGCATATAGGCAGGATTATGAAGAGAATAAATATGATTTACTCAATTTATTTTAATAAAAGATATAATCTCATAGGTCATTTGTTCCAGGACAGATATAAATCTAGACTGATAAAAGATGATGTGCATATGCTTGAGGCAAGCAGATATATACATTTAAATCCTGTAAAAGCCAATATGGTAAAAAATCCTGAAGATTACAAGTGGAGCAGTTATAGAAGTATTATAGGATTATCTGAAGAAAAAATAATTAATCCAGAAAAGATACTTTTTTATTTTGAAGATAGGGAAAACTATAAAAAATTTGTTGTATGGGGTCTGACCCCATGACAGAAAATGTAAATAAAAATGAACGAAAAAATAGTTGATAAAGTTGATAGATTTATATAGCAAAGCATGGATTATAGATTATAATAAAGGTAAAAGAGTATTTTAAATAGGAAATCATTTGACTTTTATAAAATGTTTCGATAATTGCTATAGGTACTTTTTATGGAGCGTATCTTATTAATTATTGGGGCTTTAATTATCTCCTAGAGGGAATAAAATAACTGATGGATTAATAAATGATATTATAGTGTTTTTATTGATAAAGGGGATGTGAATTTATGAAAAATTTTAAATCACTTTTTACTGTATTTTTAACTTGTGTAATAGTTCTTTTATGTGGTTTCTTTAATGAGAATGGGGCTGAAGCTGCACAGAATACAATAAGGCTTGGAGGATCTGACAGATTTGATACATCTGTGAAAATAGCCGACTATGGATGGAAAAATTCTACAAATGTTGTGATTGCAGATGCACAGGGGAATGATGCCTTTGCCGATGCCACCGCCGGTACATCACTGGCATATTACCTCAACTGCCCCATACTTTTGACTGATATTGAGAGTACGCCTGATGTTGTAAAAAATGAAATCAAAAATCTGGGTGCAAAAAATGTTTATATAATGGGAGGAACCGGAGTTATATCGGCATCCCAGGAAAACAGCTTCAAGTCGGAAGGATACAATGTGACCAGGATAGCAGGGACAGATAGATTTGACACTGCCTGCATGGCAGCGGACATATTGAATTCAAAATCAAAGATAAGCAAAGTATATATAGTGCCCTCGGATAAATTCCAGTATGCACTTATAGCAGCGCCCTACGCGGCAAGAGAAGGGGCAGCTATCTTGTTTACTGGTTCTGGTGATAAAAATATGCGATCTTATATAAATGATAGGACCAGGAGTGAAATATCGAAATTGGGAGTAAAAGATGCAGTTGTGGTGGGTTCATATAATGTAGTTCCCTATGATGCAGTTGCACAACTTGAAAATATGGGAGTCAGCTGTCTTACAATACATGGCACGACTCCTCAGAGTGTGGCATGGAACTTTATGGATACAAATAAGGGCAGCGGCATTTCCATTTCCAGTGACAGCTTTTTTGCAGATGCACTTTCGAGTTCTGTTCTGACAGCCAGGTACAATTACAACCCTCTTCTTGTAAATACAAAACTCAGGTATACCCTGGATGACACTTCAAAACCTGTGTTGCTGTTCGGTGGAACTGGTGTGGTAAGTGACAACCTGGGGAATTATATAAAGGATTCAGCCATGGCACATGATATTTCAAATGATGAGATTTACCAGTTGTTTTCAGATTCGCAGGTATCTCTGGAGGATGTCATGTATTCTGTTGACAATAAAGAACAGCTGGAAAATATTATAACTTCAGATGATGGGACAGAATATGTACCAGTTCCCGATCAATACAGCAGTTATGAGAAGATTAAAGATGTGATTTCAAGATATGATACGGATGATTATGCTGAAACTCAATTAGGTTATCTGAAGAATTTTTATGGATATGCTTTTAATGGAAAAACCATGAGCGTTTTGGGGAATGTGGGGATAGGCTTTTATGACCTTAGAAATGTGCTTGAAAGCAGGGAAGATGTTGACAACACCACTATACGAGTTAGTTACAATAGTTATAGTAGTGGGGGCTCGAATGATTATGAGAAGATGATTGCAACCTTGAAATTTGAAAACAATAGATGGAAGATTTCTGATATAAGTTAAGTGAAGATCTGATACTTATTGACAAGTCATATATACTTGAAGACTTCAGTGAGGAAGAATCGGATATTGTATATAAAGTAAATTTAGATGGGCGGGATGTTATATTTTACATCCTTCTGGAATTTCAGTCCAGAGTGGACTACAGGATGCCTATGAGACTGCTGTTTTATATAGTTGAGATATGGAGAGAAATTTTGAAGAATACCTCAAAAAAGGAAAGGCGCAGAAAAGATTTTAAACTGCCCTCAATTATTCCCATGGTGCTCTACAATGGTAAAGGCAGGTGGACTGTTTGTAGAAATTTTAGGGATATACTGAGTGGTGGTGAACTGTTTGGCGAGAATATAATAGACTTTAGGTATATACTGTTTGATATTTACAGGTATGATGAAAATAATCTCAAAGCCATGGCAAACATGGTATCTACTGTATTTCTATTGGATAAAGAGATAAGCAGGGAAGATTTGATAAGGAGACTTAGGCTGACAGTCTATGCTCTTAAAAAGATAACACCGGAACAATTTGATATACTTAAAACCTGGCTTAAAGGTATAATGAAACCAAAGTTAGATGAAAAATCCAGAGTTGAGGTAGAGGAAATATTGGAAAAAGCTAGTCAGAGGGAGGTGAATTCCATGGTATCCAATTTGGGCAAAACTATAGAGAATATTGTGAAAGAGGGTAAAACGAAGGGACTGGAAGAAGGCAGGAAGGAAGGCAGAGAACAAGGCATAAAAGAAGGTAGAAAAGATGGGTTGCTTCAGGGATTGGAAAAGTTATTGGGTATTAAATTTTCTGATACTTCCTGTATTGGAAGAATAAGAAAGATAGATGATGAAGATATATTGAATTCTGTGTTTGAGGATGCAGTTAAAAGCAATTCCATTGGAGAGTTTGAAGAAAGATTGAGACAGAGGAAATTAAACTAGCTGCAGCCTCAAACTCGGATTTAGTTGGAACTGCCGCATAATTCAATTATGAAGCAGTTCTTTTTGGTGTTTGTTTTAATGGCTGCAGTTATGGACATGGTTGGTGCAGCTGTGGTTGTTATCCTGATGATGATTGTATTTTATGTGGGCATCAAAATTTAAATTCCCTTCAAGATAATCCTTTACAGCATTATCAGCGCTGCCGCTGACGCCTCCAAAAAATTGGATGCCTTTTTCAGCCAGGGCATTCTGGGCACCTTCCCCTATACCACCGCAGATTAATATTGAAACTTCTAGGGATTTGAGTATGTTTACCAATGCTCCATGTCCATTGCCATTTGTGGATACTATTTTACTGTCTGTAATTTTATTGTTTTCTGTTTTATAAATTTTAAATTGTTCCGTCCTGCCGAAATGCTGAAATATTTGTCCATTTTCATAAGGTACTGAAATGATCATGAAATTTTCCCCCCTGTATTTTAAATCAAATTTTTATCTATTGCAAAGCTTTTTAGGACAGTGAATGCACCTGCACTTTTTAGTGGAATCACTGCAGAGAATGTAATTTCCTCCGTTAATGTGAAGTTCTTTTCCTTTTACTATGCATTCTGCCAATTTTGTTCTGGCACTGCTGTAAATTGACTGGACAGTGGTTCTGGCAATTTTCATCTGCCGGGCACATTGAATTTGCGTAAGCCTTTCGAGGTCAATAAGTCTTATGGTCTCAAACTCATCTACCGTCATATGAATTGTTTCAACGATATCTTTTGAAGAACTAAGGGGACCAAAATTTTGTTTTTCGGGAAGGCAGCATATCTGTCTGCATTTGGTTGGCCTCGGCATAAGCTCATCACCTTTCTTTTTGTATAGTAAATGACATATGTCATTTATAATTTAATTATAAATCATTATTGGCATATGTCAATAATAACTGTCCCCATCGGTCGTGAATAAATTGTGAACAAAATAAACGGGCAAGACAGGGTAATGATATTTGAAAGGCTGTTGAAGAAAAAATCCAGGCATACACCTGTAACAAAAACATACATGTGTATGCTTTTGTTACATAATGGAAGATGAAGTAAAATATTTGATAGGAAATTTGAGTACTGCTTGTAACAAGATTGAGGAAAATAAAATAACTGAACAAAAAATTTTTACACTGAAAAATGAATACAATAAAAAAATAACTGGTGAAGATGAAAGGGTTGACAGGATATTTTAGAAAAATTAAGCGGGTATGATAAAAAAATTAATGAGATTGAGCATTATTGCCAGATGAAAATAGACAACCTGGAAAAAGAAAATTCTAAATTGAGAAAAAATGTACATGAATTTAACAAAAAGGGCGTAATTCTCCTATCTTGTATAAGTTGGAGATGAATAGTCCTTGTTATTTTAGGTTCGATGCCTAAAATAATAACTACTTGACGAATTATTATATATGATGTA
>NZ_FXYI02000062.1:0-17913 GCF_900184915.1 Clostridium sp. HV4-5-A1G
AAATTAATATTTATATTGCAGTAATATTTTTATATAAAGCATTCCTTATATATTCAATAAAAGATAGCTGATTTTTATTTAATTTGTTAAATTTATTTACATGAGAAGGATTTCAATCTCATAAATACTTTTAATATGTGTGATCTGATGGCAATTATATATTGTGATCAATTTACGAGGAGGTTAGGTGAATGGAAAAAAAAGAAGCTTTAGATCGACTTACTGATCTAGTGTCAAATTTTACAAATGTGGTTAGTAAACGTCTCCCTGATGATGTTACAACCAAGCTTAAGGCGTTAAGCGAAGAAGAAACGATGCCAATGGCTAAAATGATTTATAAAGCTATGGCTGAAAATCAGAAGAAAGCAGGTGAATTAAACAGGCCATCTTGTCAAGATACTGGATTAATTCAGATGTTTGTGCATGTCGGTTCAAAATTTCCATATATTGATGATTTAAGTAAAGTTCTTAAGGATGCAGTTTACAAAGCAACCAAAGAAGCTCCATTGAGACATAACACAGTAGAAACTTTTGACGAAGTCAATACAGGAACAAATACAGGTACCAGATCCCCATGGTTGTACTGGGACATTATTCCTAACAGTGACAAACTAAAGTTGGATGTTTACATGGCTGGAGGTGGATGTTCACTTCCGGGACAAGGCAAAACGTTAATGCCAAGTGAAGGATATGAGGGAGTTGTTAAATTTGTACTAGATATTATGACTTCATATGCTTTAAATGCTTGTCCTCCCGTGCTAGTAGGTATTGGTATTGGCACTTCAATTGACTCTGCCGCATATATGTCAAAGCGTGCGCTTATGCGCCCCATAGGCAGTCACAATAGCAATACAAAAGCTGCACAATTAGAAAATGAATTAGTAGCTGCTATTGATTCAATTGGACTTGGACCACAAGGATTACGCGGAACCAAGTCAGTTATGGGGGTAAATATTGAAAATTCAGCACGGCATCCATCAGTAATTTCAGTAGCCGTCAATTTAGGTTGTTGGGCACACCGCCGTGGAACAATAATTTTTAATAATGATCTAAGTTATGAAATAATCACACATAAGGGGGCAGAAATATGAAGAAAATCTTAAATACTCCAATTTCCGATGAGGATTTGAAGAATATTAAAATAGGAGATGTTATTTATTTAAATGGACATGTTGTAACCTGTCGTGATGTGGCACATCGTAGATTGGTTGAATATGGTCGGGAATTGCCTGTTAATATTAAAGGCGGTGCTATTCTCCATGCTGGACCTATTGTTAAAAAAGTAGACAATAACGAGGATAAATTTCAGATGATTTCTGTGGGACCAACCACGAGTATGCGCATGGAAAAATTCGAGAAAGAGTTTATTGAGAAAACTGGTGTTAAAATCATTGTTGGTAAAGGTGGTATGGGCCCTAATACAGAAGCTGGTTGTCGTGAAAATAAAGCTATACACTGTGTCTTTCCTGCAGGATGTGCCGTTATGGCAGCAACGACTGTAGAGGAAATAGAAAATGCTTACTGGAGAGATCTAGGAATGCCTGAGACTTTATGGGTTTGTCGTGTAAAAGAATTCGGGCCACTAATTGTTTCTATTGATGCTGAAGGAAATAATCTATTTGAACAAAATAAAGTCCTATTTAATAAACGTAAAGATAAGGCTCTTGAACAGTTATATCCTAAAGTTAAATTTATAAAATAATTATATGTAAAATGATATTCATAATTTATATTAACAGCTGATTGTCTTAAAATAATCAGCTGTTAATAAATCATAATTCAAAAAAAAAAAGGTTTACCTGCTACATAAAAATTAGTAAGTGTTCCTGATTATTTAGCTGAAAAATATTATACAATGATTTAACATCTTTTTTCTATTCAGGATTTAGTAAGCAACTAAAATCACATTATATAAAGGAGGAGTATTTATAATGAATAATAGCTTGAGCATGAAAGACAGTTCAAATATCAAAGATATAGATCTTAAACCTAATGTTAATCTACGTCCTTTAATATTATCGATTATAATTGGATTGATAATATGGTTTATGCCTAGGCCTGCAGCAGTGCCTGCAAATGGATGGCACCTTTTAGCAATTTTCATTTCTATTATAATTGGATGTACAATTAAAGCATTTCCAATAGGATTAGGAGCATTTGTAGGTATATTTACGTTAACAGCAACAAAAATTATTACAATACAAACGGCGTTTTCAGCGTATAGTGAAAGTATAATTTGGTTTATAGTTTGTGCATTTGCTCTATCAATAGGAGTAACAAAAACAGGACTTGATTTAAGATTAGCTTATAATATTATTAAGAAAATGGGAAGCAAGACAATAGGCGCAGGTTATACAGTAGAATTGTGTGAGCTTATTTTAGCCATATTAGTACCAGCTAATGTAGCAAGATCAGCTGGAATTGTAAGGCCAATCGCAGTATCACTATCAAAATCATATGGATCAAATGTTGGAGATGGTACAGAAAATAAAGCTGGATCATTTTTAACATTGGTAGGTTTACATAGCAATTTAATGTCGGGTTTTTTCTTCTTGACATCGACAGAATTAAATTTATTATCAGTTGGAATGGCAAAAGCATTAGGTGTCACTCTAACATTAGGAGCATGGTTTAAAATAGGAATAGTTCCTACTTTACTTGGTTTTATTATTGTACCATTAGTTCTTTATTTTGTATGTCCACCAGAAATAAAGGGGTTAGATAATGTAAAAGAAATGTCTAGGAAGAAATTAGAAGAGCTTGGGCCAATAAAAAAATCTGAAAAAATAATGATATTTATATTTGCTGTATCGGTATTTTTATGGATATTTGGACCAAAGTTTGGACTAAATGCAACAGTAGTAGCAGTATTATCATTGATACTTTTAATGGCTACAGGGATAGTAGATTTTAAAGAATTTGCGGGAAAAAAAGAAATATGGGATATATTTATATGGCTTGGTGGTTTCATGATGATGTCGAATCAGTTGAGCAAATTAGGGGTTATAAAATGGATAAGTGACTTGGTAAAAAACAATATAAGTGGAATGCCATGGATGTTAGCATTATTTATAATATGTTTAGTAATGTATTATAGTCATTATTTATTTGCAAGTAATACAGTTCACATATCTACATTATATCCCGGTTTTTTAACTATATTGTTAAGTATAGGAGCCCCTCCGCAAATATCAGCATTTTTAATGACTAGTATGTCAGTTTTGAGTTCAGGGTTAACACATTATGGTTCAGGGCAGACAGCAGCATATTTTGGAACTGGTTATGTTAAACAAAAAAAATGGTGGTCTGCCGGATTGGCAGTATCCATAGCCCATTTTGCAATTTGGATTGGAGCAGGATTACTTTGGT
Source organism: Clostridium sp. HV4-5-A1G (assembly GCF_900184915.1). NCBI lineage: Bacteria > Bacillati > Bacillota > Clostridia > Eubacteriales > Clostridiaceae > Clostridium > Clostridium sp. HV4-5-A1G. Next base: position 3,370 of record NZ_FXYI02000062.1, read on the forward strand.
GGAAAATACTTGGAATGTATTAAAAAGCTCTATTAAAACAACTTTTATTGAAAAATGAAAGCTGCTTTAATACAATAATAAAAATTTTTTTAAGTTAGATGAATGGAGGCAAAATTGAACTATTATAACATAATAGTTCAATAAATATAGTATGAGTATTAATTTAAAAGAAAAATCTCTAAAATTACATAAGGAAAAGCAAGGTGCTATAGAAGTTGTTGGAACAATGCCTTTGAGAAATGGTGATGATTTAGCTGTAGCGTATACCCCAGGTGTAGCAGGACCGTGTCTGGAAATTGCTAAAGATAAAGAGAAGGCATATGAATATACAATAAAAGGAAAAACAGTGGCTGTAGTTACTAATGGAACAGCTGTACTTGGACTTGGAAATATAGGAGCAGCGGCAGGGCTACCTGTAGTTGAAGGCAAAGCTCTTTTACTTAAGAGATTTGCAAATGTAGATGCAATACCAATATGTATAAATTCAACAGATCTAGATGATATAGTAAATACTATAAAGAATATTGCCATAGGCTTTGGTGGAATACATCTTGAAGATATAAAGGCACCTGAATGTTTTTATATTGAAGATAAGTTAAAAAAGGAACTTGATATACCAGTATATCATGATGATCAACATGGCACTGCTGTTGCAGTTTTGGCAGGTTTATATAATGCTTTGAAAATAGTAAATAAAGCTATAGACAAAATAAAAATTGTAATAAATGGAGCAGGTGCTTCAGGTATTGCAACAGCCAAACTTTTAATTTCAGCAGGAGCAAAAAATATAATATTATGTGATATAAATGGTGCTATAGTTGAAGGTGATGCTGAATTAAATGAAGTACAGCAAGAGATGGCAAAAATTACAAATAAAAATTTTGAAAAAGGTACTTTAGCAGATATAATTAAAAATGCAGATGTTTTTATAGGTGTTTCTGATGGAAATGTAGTAACTAAAGAAATGGTCGAAAGTATGAATAAGGACAGTATAGTTTTTGCTTTAGCTAATCCTACTCCAGAAATAATGCCAGATGTAGCAAAAGCAGGTGGAGCTAGAGTTACAGCTACAGGAAGATCGGATTTTCCAAATCAAATTAATAATGTATTAGTTTTTCCAGGTATTTTTAAAGGTGTGCTGGAAGTTAGAGCTAAATATATAAGTGATGAAATCAAAATTGCAGCAGCAAAGGGAATAGCAGACTTAATAAAAGATAGTGAATTAAATGAAGACTACATAGTACCTACCGTTTTTAATAAGGATGTTTGTAATGCAGTTGCTGATGCAGTTATAAAAACAACAAGAAAAACTGAATAAATTGAGTTCGATTAAGTAAAATATTTTTAGATAAAAATCGGGAGGGCCTACTAGAAATTAACTGACAGGTAAACCTTCTATTAACATTAATCATTCAAAACAAGAATTATACTTTAATATCTGTAAATAACATTTACTTATAGTTTACAAGATTTTTAGGGAATGGGTATAGATTTGGAACAATATTCTTAAATAAATTAGGAGAAGTTTCAAATGGAAGAAATTAAATTACCAGATATCGATTATAAGGAAGAAGTTAAAAAGTGCAAAACTATGGAGGACGTAGTTGGCAGAAATGTTTTACTGCAGAGACTTTTAAAAGATGTTATACAAAATATGCTTGAGGCAGAAATGGAAGAGCTACTTGGCAGAGAAAAATATCAAGGAAGTGAGGATTCAAAAAATAAGAATTATAGAAATGGATGTTCAAAAAAAAGTATTAGGAGCAGTGTTGGTGATGTAAACCTTGATATACCAAGAGAAAGAAATGCTGACTTTGAACCTAAAGTTGTAAAAAAATATGAAAATGTATGCAATGAACTGGAAGAATTATATGGTATCGATGTATCGCCAACAATGATATCAAAAATAACTGATAAAGTTATGGATTCAGCTGCACAATGGCAGAATAGGATACTGGATGATGTGTATCCTATTGTTTATATGGATGCAATACATTTTAAGGTTAAGGAAAAAAATAAAATAGTTACAAAAGTTGCATATATATGTAGGGCACTTGATATGAAAGGATATAAAGATATTTTGGGCATATGGATTGGTGAAGCAGAAGGTGCAAAATTCCGGCTGCAGTTTGCAATGATTTAAGAAATGGAGGGGCAAAAGAAATACTGATTGCCTGTATGGATGGACTTAAAGGGCTTCCAGATGCAATAAAATCAGTATTTCCGGATGTTAGTATTCAAAATTGTATAATATACCAAATAAGAATATCCATTAAATATATAGATTCCAAGGATAAAAAGGAATTTATGAAAAATTTAAAATGCGTATATAAGCCACCTACTGAAGATTATGCAATTAATGGTCTGGATAACCTAAAGAAAAAATGGGGTCATAAGTATAGTATAGTAATTGAATCCTGGTATAATAACTGGGATAAATTATCAACTATTTTAATTACTCACCGCAAATCAGGAATATTATTTATACTACAAACGCATTAGAGGGTTTCATCAGGCAGCTTAGAAAGCTTACGAAGACAAGAACAGTGTTTCCAAATGATGAAGCACTTAGAAAATCTCTTTACCTAGCTACTGAGAAAGTCTTGGAAAAATGGACTTCTTCAGCCGCAAATTGGGAAATGACATTAGCACAATTAACTATTGCGTTTAATGATAAACTAGGTGAAGAGATACTCTAAAATTTAGTTAAAATTTTTATATTTTTTCTTATTGTTTGTATAATTAAATATATTATACAAACAATAAGAATGTAATATTAATCAGTATTAGTATTACTCAAATATAAAAAATATAACCGAAAATCAAAATTTCCAGTTATATAAAACTAAATCAAATCTATTTTACACAAATCTGTCTATATTCTCTTTTTTAATATATATCTTTAGATTTTATCGCTAAAGTTTAAATCACTTATAAAACAATCGCCACCTGATAGTGATTTAGTTATGTGATGCGTGCAACAAAATAAGCTCAACTGTATTAGCTGATATATGATTCAAAGAACTTTGGTGCTAGTATAATTCATATATTGATTTCTTTATTATTATCAAGTTTTGATTTCCCATCATAAAAGTAAACATTAATTTACCTTGAGGTATTGTAGTATCTAACCAACTTTCTTTCAAACTTTTAATATTTGCGCTATTTCTCTTAATTTGATCTACTAAACTACGCAAATCTTTTGTACTTCTACTTAATCTAGTGAAGTCAGTTACAAATATAATATCATTTTTTTCTAATTTCTCTAAGAGCCTGTTTAATTCTGATCCATCTGCTTTTGTTTTAATTATTTTTTCCTGTATTATCTCTTTTACACCTGTTGCTTTTAAGGAATCTAGTTGCCTATCTAAGTTCTGTTCTTGAATACTCACTTTGGTATACTCAAGTATCATAATTTAACGTCTTTTCCATATTACAGATAATCTCATTGAACTTCTAATATAAATTATTTATAGAATAGGCGTTAGACACGAAAGAAAAGTCGATAAAGAAATTTTAAATGATTTTAGATGCGTCAATGGGAAAACAAATAGTTTACTTGCTATTTCCTTTATAGATTTTACAGCATAAACTACCCTAAATCAAGACAAATACATTGTTTTAGATAATCAAATTCTAAAAATGGCTTTATCTAAAGTTTTTGTTAATGGAAATTTTATAGATAACTTTAAAAACAAATATTTGCTAAAAACTCTTAAAATGTGACAAGTACATAATTTGTTAATTTTAAGGGATGGCATAAATTTAGATGGTATTAATTGTTTGTAAACGTAAGCAATGAATTATTTACATAATATGAATTAGAAGATATGAAATATTGGAAAGACAGAATTAGCAAATCTTCTTATAATGAAGGAGAATTAGCATTTCTGTAATGAAGAAAATTAAGAATGGATAAAAAAGCGCCTCATGATAGAATACAGGGCATAATACTTTAAAGTTTATCCTTAATTAAATAACATTATCATTGGAGATATCTGAAATGAATTATAACGAAAATAAAAAATAATGCAAATAAAAATGGACTTTAATTGTTGCATTGTAAAAGGAAAACATGTAGTAAGAGCACAGGACTTTAGAGAAATTGAGTATGGTAAAATTCTTAATTTTTGTAGTAATAATAGATGAATTATTGAGTTTTATGACTGGTTCAATAAATTGTGTGTAGAGTACTCTAAAAATAAGTAATTTAAAGTACTACATCAGTATTATACAATGTGTACTAATAATTCTCTAAAGAAAAAACAATCGATTATAGCATTGTGATACAAGCTTATAAGTGTTTTTTATGCAATAAAAACGAAGGGTTCTGCTTATAATTCACAGAAATTAATGAATAATATTAGACATTCAGAAGTTACAGGAAAAGTTTAATTATAAATTATCCACAGATTTTAAGATTATAGAGGAGAGAAAGGAGAAAAAAAGTGAAAATTACTGATATACAATTTATTCCGGCAAGTAAATATCTTTTTGTTAAAGTTTGCACAGATGACGAAATTACAGGAATTGGAGAAGTAGGAGTATGGGGATTCCTTGATGCTGCTGAAGGAGTATTAAACAAGTTGAAAGGTTATTTGATTGGAAAGAATCCCTTTCATATAGAACATCACTGGCAGTATATGTACCGCAGTATGTATTTTAGGGGATCTGTAATTATGAGTGCAATATCTGCAATAGATATAGCATTATGGGATATTAAAGGTAAAGCACTTGGTGTACCGGTTTATGAGCTTTTAGGAGGAAAATGTAGAAACAAGGTGAGAAGTTATCCTGCTGTTTTTGAATTTACAGCTGAAAAAATGGCAAAAGCATGTAAAAAACTGAAAGAACAGGGCTTTAATGCAGCAAGGCTTATGATAACTGGAGATATTTCAAAAAGCCATAACGATCTAGAAGATGAAATTTTTTGTAGTAAAGTTGAAGGATTGGCTGAAAAAGTAAGGCAATGTAGAGAAGCTGTAGGATCCGATTTTGACTTATGCTTAGAAGTTCACAGGAGTATGAATCCATCTGAGGCAATTGCGTTTGCAAGGACAGTTGAAAAGTACAACCCTCTTTTCATAGAAGATCCAATTGCACCAGACAATATTGATGTAATGGCTGAAGTTGCAGATAAGATAAATATTTCAGTTACTACGGGAGAACGATTTATTAACATACAGGAATTTGAAATGTTAATGCAAAGAAAAGGAATTAGGTATGTAAGACCTGACGTTTGTGCTCTTGGAGGAATTACACCTTCAAAAAAAGTAGCAGCCTTGGCTGAAGCAAATTATGTAGGTATAATACCTCATAACCCACTTGGACCGGTATCAACAGCAGCTTGTTTGCAATTAGACGCTTGTATTCCAAACTTTGCAATTCAGGAGTTTCCTTCTTTCTATAATGCAGGGAATGAAGCCAGAATGTTAAAAGAACCTCTAATTGTAGAAAAAGGATATATTGTTATACCAGATAGACCTGGTATTGGAATTGATTTGGCTGACAATATATCTGAATTATTTCCACCAAGACAAAGAAATATTAATGCACAAATTGGTTATGATGGTTCTGTTGTAGATGTTTAATATTTTAAAACTAAATTTACAGATACTAACAGTATATTGTAAAACAGTGGTAAAAAACAGAGTTTAATGACAACTTTTAAGTAAAAAATAATAGAATTAATTTAAGAGGAGGAGTTTTTAATGACGCCGACAATTATGGCAATTATTATGTTAGCTATTATTATTGGATTTGTATTTTATAAAAAAGTTCCTATACAATTTGTTCTAGCTGTGGTTCCAATTATTTGTGCACTTTTTTTAGGCTTTAGTCTTAACAAAGTGAGTGGCTACGCAGTCGATTCTATAAATAGTACCATGAAGTCTGTAGGTTATATGTTACTTTTTGCTTTTATGTATTTCACCTTATTATCAGAAACAGGAATGTTTGATATTATTGTTGGTGGTTTTATAAGGTTAACAAAAGGTAAAGTAAATGTTTATATTGTTATGATTATGACAACTATTATAGCAGGATTTGGTGCATTGACAGCAAGTGTTGCTTCTGCATACCTTGTTGTATTTCCGGTTATGATCACATTATATAAAAAATTAAAATTTGATAGAAAAGCTGCTATGATTATTGCACAAACAGCTATTTCGGCTATGTGTTTTGTTCCATGGGGAGTAGGCATTGGAAATTCGGCTGTTTTTGCAAAGGTAGATCCTTTGACACTGGCAAAACAGGTTATTCCTATATCACTTTGTTTCATTCCTGTAATTATACTTCAGTGGATATACTTCGGAATACGCCACAAAAAACAGGTAGGGTCAACTGGAATAGTTGCTGATGTAGAAGAAACTGTAGAAAAGAAACAAAATTCAAATTCAAGACCTCAGTTTTTGTGGATAAACCTTATTATATTTATTTGTACATTAGTTGCTTTAGCATATTTAAAGTATCCACCATATATGGTGTTTATTTTTGCAACATTACTTACTACTGTAATTAACTATCCAAATCCAAAGGATTATAGACCACTTTGGGCAAAGGGTGGTGCGACATTTTTTAATACACTGCTTATGTATGTAGCTATTTCTATTTTTGTTGGTATATTTAATCAAACAGGAATGATTAAAGGTATTTCTAGTTTAATTGTATCCATTTTCCCAACATTCCTTGCAAGATATATACATATTATTTTATTAGCTGTTTGTGTTGTTATTCTTCGTTTTGTACCTTATCAGCTTTATAACTCCTTATATCCACTGCTGATTTCTATTGGTGCATCTTTTGGATTAAGTGGTTTTGTGATTATTGCGCCTTTCGTAACAAATTTAGCGTTGGCTACAGGTTCTTCTCCTATGACACCTACTACTCATATAGGTACTGGATTATTAGAAATTGATGTTGAAGAATATTCTAAAACAGCTGTTCCGATACAGACAGTGACCAATATCTTAGTTATCATTATTGGTATGATCGTTGGAGCTATTAAATAGAATATTATTTATACAAAACTTATGGGGGTGAAAAACATGGAATATACATTTGAACAAAAACTAGAACTTGCTAAAAAGGTACGAGTTCGAATTGGAAGTGTGACTATTCCTGAACATTACGAAGCATATTTAGATAAGGTTGAAGTTAAGGAATGCTATTTGAAAACTAGACATGATCAAACTCACTACTACAAGATTCAAAGTAAGAATAAAAAATCTGAAGCTCCGTTGATTATGAATATACATGGAGGTGGATTTTGTAAAGGTTATGAAAAAGTAGATACTGTATTTTCTTCTATGCTTGCTGTAGAAACTGGTGCAGTTGTTCTGGATCTTGATTATAAGCTATCTCCTGAGTATCCATTTCCAGTTGCTTATGAGGAAGGGTATGATCTTGCAAAGTGGGCTTATGGTAATGCAGAGGATTTAGGTATCGATAAGTCTAAAATTATTCTTTGTGGACATAGTTCAGGTGGTAACATTGCATCTGCAATTGCAATGGAGTCTGTAAAAACTAAAGATTTTGAAGTTAAATTTCAAATTTTAGATTATCCTCCAATGGATCTGTATACTGATCCTGCCGATAAGCCAGAAGCTTCTAAATCTTATGTTCCATTTGAAATAGTACGAGCATATAATGCTTTGTACACAGCTACGAAAGAAGAAACTAAAAATCCGTATGTATCTCCAGTATTTGCCACACAGGATATGTTACAAGGATTACCAGATGCACTTGTAATTACGGCTGGCCTTGATGCACTTCATAATGAAGCAGAAAAATATGCTTTTATGATGATGGAAGCAGGAGTTAAAGTTACTATCAAGAAGTATCCAAATAGCAATCATGGTTTTGTAATACGATATATTGGTGATGAATGGCCAAAGGCACATAAATTAATTGTTGAAACTATTAATCAATTATAATTATTAAACTATTAATAAATAAAAACAAAGTAAAATACAAGTATGTGATAAGTTTTATACCGCATGTACGTCAGTTCTTGACGAAAAAATTTAATTTGAAATTATAAGCCCATAGAGTGTTAAACTTTTTATATACTTGTATTTTAGAAATTCAACATATAAAAAAGAAGGAGGAATTGAATTATTAATACTATAATAATTCAATAAATATTCGATGAGCATTAGTGTAAAAGAACAATCTTTAAGATTACATAAAGAAAAACAAGGTACTATAGAAGTTGTTGGAACTATGCCATTAAGAAATAGTGATGATTTGGCATTAGCGTATACTCCTGGTGTGGCAGGACCTTGTTTGGAAATTGCTAAAGATAAAGAAAAAGCATATGAATATACGATAAAAGGAAAGACAGTGGCTGTAATTACCAATGGAACAGCTGTACTTGGACTTGGAAATATAGGAGCAGCAGCAGGACTGCCTGTAATTGAAGGTAAAGCTCTTTTACTTAAGAGATTTGCAAATGTAGATGCAATACCAATATGTATAAATTCCACAGATCCGGATGCTATAGTAAATACTATAAAAAATATTGCACTAGGATTTGGTGGAATACATCTTGAAGATATAAAGGCACCTGAATGTTTTTATATTGAAGATAGGTTAAAAGAAGAACTTGATATACCAGTATATCATGATGATCAACATGGTACTGCTATTGCAGTTTTAGCAGGTTTATATAATGCTTTAAAAATAGTAGACAAAACTATAGATAAAATAAAGATTGTAATAAATGGAGCAGGAGCTTCAGGCATTGCAACAGCTAGACTTTTAATTTCAGCAGGAGCAAAAAACATAATATTATGTGATATAAATGGGGCTGTAATTAAAGGTGATATTGAATTAAATGAACCTCAACGGAGTATAGCACAAGTTACGAATAGAGACTATGAAAAAGGTACTTTAGCAGATGTAATTAAAAATGCAGATGTTTTCATAGGAGTTTCAGATGGAAATGTTGTAACTAAGGAAATGATAGCGAGTATGAATAAGAATAGCATAGTTTTTGCACTAGCAAATCCAATTCCAGAAATAATGCCAGATGAAGCAAAAAAAGGTGGAGCTAGAGTTATAGCAACAGGAAGATCAGACTTTCCAAATCAAATTAACAATGTATTAGTTTTTCCAGGAATTTTTAAAGGGGCTTTAGAAGTTAGAGCTAAATATATAAATAATGAAATGAAAATTGCTGCAGCAAAAGGTATAGCAGGTTTAATAAAGGAAAATGAATTAAAAGAAGATTACATAGTACCTAGCGTTTTTAATGAAAATGTCTGTAATGCGGTTGCACATGCAGTTATACAGAAGGAAAAAGATTTTGATGATCCAAACTAGATAAAGATAAGATAGTAAGAAATTAGGTATTTTAAATTTACAGATATTAAGGAAGGAGCAATATTATGCAGTATATTGTCATAGCATATGATGGAACTGGTGAAAAAGTTACTAAAAGGAGATTAGCAGTAAGGGAACAACATTTAAAAATTGTAGAGGAAAATTTTAAAGCTGGAAGACAAATCTATGGGGGAGCTATTTTAGATGACAATAAAAAAATGATAGGGTCAATGATGGTTATGAATTATGAAAACAGGGAAGCATTAAATAAATGGATGGAAACTGAGCCTTATATTTCAGAAAAAGTGTGGGATAAGATAGAAATACAATCTTTTAGTACAGCATCAATATTTATGGATAAATAGTATAAATTCAAAAGCAGATAGTTACCACTCTTTTCATCTGACTATGTTTTTGTTGTATGACATTGATTTTTAATAATATATAAAAATATTAACACTAGAGATGAAAAGGAGAATTAATTTATGGAAACAGGTAGCATGGGAATAGTTTTAAGTTGCTTTTTTGCAACATATACAATTATGTCATTATTGTAGAACTTACTATTAGGAATGATAGGATGTTCAAGATGAACTTAAATTAGAATCATCTATTAGTAATGGACAATGAAAAAAGTAAGATTACCACTAATATAGTTTGTGATAAAATAGGTTATATAATAAATTAATAATTAGAAAATAGAAGGGATGAAGTTTGTAAAAAGGTTAAAAGGAACATGTTGAAGATGATGGAGTTTCACAGGGCTTGTTTTTGAAATGTATAGTGAAAAATATAAATTGATGATGAATTGCATGTTTGTGTGCTATACTACTAGACTACCAGAAAATGTATTATTAAAGTTCTATAAAGTTTTACAAAAAATATTGTAAAAGATAAATAGCCCTTATTTCAAATTAGTGGCTATTAGTTACATTTTTGTTGAATGATTTCTCAAATTAATGAAAAGAAAATTTTAACTGATTTTATAAAATAAGTAATTTAAAAATTGTTAATACTACTAGAAAATTTAACTGTGTATGACATTTAAAATGTTTATTTTATGAGTAAGGTGGATTTATGAAAAAATTATTTTATGAAGTGAAGAAAGAAAGCAAAAATATATTCTACAAATTGTATATTCATAAAATTGGACCATTTCGATTCAACTGGCATAAAGAGATAGAGGTTAATATTATTTTGAAAGGGAAAGTTGAAGTATGTGTGGAAGGTAAAAAGCATATTTTACAAGAAGATGATATTATTATAATCAATTCCAATAATGGACATGCTACTCTTTGCAAAGAACCAGATAGTATGGCAATGGTTTTTCATTTGGATCCTATGTATTTTAAGGAGTACTTTGAGGAAGAGGAATATGAAAATTTAAGATTTGAAGGTGCCGTCAGTATTTACAATAAAAATAACAAAAGATATAAAATTATTAGATATTTATTAGCTTCACTTATTGATGAACTTAAAAAGGACTCATGGGAAAGTCAGATAATCTCTGATACAATTTTTTCCCTTGTTGTTGCAAATATTATCGAAGCTTTTCCACCATCAGAGGATATAAATGGTAAAACTAAAAATACTAAAAGCCAAATGGAGATTATCTCTAAAGTATTGAACTATATAGAAAATATGTATAAAGAAAAGATTTCGTTAAATACAATAGCAGATATGCTGGGGTATAATCCTTGTTATGTTTCACACTTTTTCAAGGTGAATATCGGTATTAACTTTCATGAATACCTTACAAGAGTACGGTTACGTGAAGCAACTTTTGAATTGGCTAAAACAGATTGCTCAATATCAGATGTTGCATTAAGCTCTGGATTTTCGGATGTAAAATCTTTTAATAAGAGTTTTAAGGAGTGCTTTGGGAGATCTCCTAAACAGTATAGAACAGAAATTCTTAAAAAAAATTTATTTAGAAAATTTCCTTTGATGAGGGTATTTGTTTATGATAATGATGAAACTGTAAACTCTAAACTTAAAGAATATAGGAATCTAGTACAGGATAATTTACTTTTTATAGATAAAATCACTTCAAAAAAGCAGAAATTTGTTCAAGAAGAACAAAGTATACAAAAACATCAAAACAAAATTACAGAACTTGAAAGAAATATAGAAGAATTAAATAATAAGATTGAACTTATAAAAAATATATTAATGTAATAGGGGTACTATCACATGGCATCAAGCTAAGAAACATTAAATCAATTAGTGTAAGAGATTAAGGCAAAACAAATTCTATTACAAATTTTAGAATAAGTACTTTAATATAATTTTTTACATATCAAAAAGGCTCCTGTATTCATAATTTTTTTGAAGACACGAACTTGGAATTATAGTATAATGAAATTGTTTTATGCGGCGGAATTACACCCTCTTTCTTGGTGGTTGTAGGAAACTCTAAGAATATCAAAGAAGGTTTTCTTATCCTTGCAGTGTGATTTCCACCCATTTTTATATATACAGTTATATATTCTTGTTAAAACTTTGAGGTTATTTGAAGGTGTCATAAATCTGAAATACAGCTCTTGAACATATTCATGTACTATTTCTGCTGTTTTAATTTCACTTGTTTCAAACTTCTTCTTTAAGAGTTCAGATCTCATTTTGAACATTACTATGGAGCTTAAAACTAGTAAAATAAGTGGTCTTTTCCAAAGAATTAATAGCTGACTTCATATAACGTGTATTCCATACAACTATAGAATTAACAATAAGACGTAATGCGCCTAATTGATCTTCTTGTCCTTCTCTATATGCTTGATGAAGATCTCCTTTTTTACTATAGAATACAGCTCTTGCAAGGCTATGACGTGATTCACCACGATTTAATTGAGTTAATATTCTATGATGATATTCTTCATCATCAAGATAAGCAGGCAAATACTGAGTTTTATAGATACGTCCCAATTCTCCTATTGCACGCCCCAACATTGTTGGGTTTCCTCCACTTTGTAGTGTCTGAATAAGCTGCACTGAATTAACTGATCCAAGTTTAAGAGAGCCTGCAACTCTGAGCATATCTTCCCAATAACGAATAATAATATCCTTACGGATCTTATGCTTTGCTAATTCATTTAATACTTCATAATCAGTATCATAATCAAGTCTCCAAAATCTTGCTGAACTAATATCTGCAATACGTTAACTAAATTGATATTCAAGTAACCCCAAAAGTCCAAATATAATATTGCCGTATCTGTTATTATTTCTTTGGGATGAAGCATTGTTTGTTGTTCTAAAATTCCCTGCAATAGATAGAGAGAATCTCTTATTGTACCAGAAATAACTATTCCATTAAAACCTGTAAATTGATCACTTGTATAATTATAATAAGTAATACCTCGTCCAGTTCCCAAATATTTAGAATTGGATCTTGAGTTAATAGTTTTGACAGGTATTACAAAACGTAATCCATCGGCAGATGCAGCCTCACCACCACCCCTAATTTTTGCTAAACTTAATTTAGTATTATAATCTACTAATACTGCATTTGCCTGTGTTAATGTTTTAGTACGAAAATAAATTTGATTTATCTATGTAAGCCTATCGTATTCAAGATCAGGTATTCCTGGCTTTACAACAGATTTAAGTCCAATATTACAGGCTTGAGAAATAAGAACAGCACAAATACTTACATCTAAATCACTGACATGTGATCCACCTTGGCTTATATGAACAAAAGCATCAGTAAATTTTACCCATCTGTTTACTTCAAGTATAAGTTCAGGTAAATCAATCTGTGGAATAAGATATTGCACAGATTGATTTACCTGAACATTAACATACAAGCCAATTACTTGGAATGTAGTTTCAAGCTAGGATATGTTTAGTAACTAACATAGTTTCTTTCGAAACACTACTAAATAGCGACTTCTTGTCGCACCGCAATAAATTACTATTGTAATTCAACTATTTGTACTGGTTTACTTTTTTAGGTTTGGAAGAATGGCTTTTAGCACTTCATCTATAACCTTTAATTCTCTTTTTGAGGCTGTATTAATTCTTTCAATTATGGCAGCTTTATTTACTTCAATACTATCCTCTCCCCAAATTATGTAGTCAATGGAGACATCAAGTTCAGTAGATACTTTGATAAGTGTGTTCATTGACATTTGACGTTCTCCTCTTTCAATTTGTGACAGAAATACACTGGATATGGAAATCAATTCAGAGAATTCTTCTCTTGTTAAATTTAATTTTTCACGTTCTATCCTTATTCGTTCTCCTATGGCTTTGTTGTCTATAGTATTTTTCATGCAAAATCACCTCGCAATTTAACTTTATAGGTTATAGGATTATAGAGAAATAAGCTAATAGCATATAAAATAATTGCATACAGCATATAAAATAACTAAAATGTAAGTGATAACAAAATTTGAAAATAAAAAATCAGTAATAAAATTAGTATTCCAATGTTTATAATTTTTTATTTTATTATTACAAATAAAACTAATGTGAAAAATGATGAGGTGGCTTATGAAAAAATATTTATGTGAGAAGAGTAAATTGTATGATGAAATAGAGAAAGCACGAGAATGTCTCTATAAAAGTATAGAGGAGAATGATGATAAAGATAGGATTCTACTAAATAGCGAGATCCTGGACAAGCTTATAGTTGATTATTTAAAAGTGTGCAACAAAATTAATGAAAAAAGTCTTGGGTAACATATTTAATTTTATACTGCAAGAAATATCAAATTTTAAAGCAATTATAAATAAGAAATTATCACAATTTACAATTTTCATATTCACTTATACTGAGTGTATACTAAATTTTTAAAGAAAGGAGACTGAACCTTTGATACTAATAGCAACGGGAATAAATGATTTTGACGAGCAGATAAAAGAGGCAATTGATAGAGAAAATACCCACGGTACAAAAATTGTAGGGTATAGAGAATATCTTACGGGCGATAATGTAAGTTCGGATATTATAATTCTATCTAAAAGACTTCCTGGGGATATACCATTAAGACAGCTTCTGTTTGAACTTAAAAGAGGGAGCAAAACTCAAAGAATTATTTATCTTACAAATCAGGAAGACATAAAAGGTATAGAAGCATGTTTTGAATTTGCCATATATGATTTTCTATTTGATCCAGTAACAGTAGATAATATATTGGATTGTATAAAAAACCCCAGGACATTTACAGATGTGAGTTCCATCTATTTGAATTTTCAAGAAAAAATAGCCAAACATCC
>NZ_FXYI02000063.1:0-17441 GCF_900184915.1 Clostridium sp. HV4-5-A1G
CCTGTAATAGATAATAATAAATGAATTATATTATAAAAAACTATAGCAGAATTTTTAAATTATATCTGCAGGATGATGGAGGATAAATAATTGTGGAAGCAGGAAAAATTTTTGGGCAAGATCCAAGAAGTCCTACTCTATTAAAACTAGAAGAGTAAAATATTAGTATATAAGTATTATTTTTAAGGAGGAGTCTTTTTAATATGACCTTGAAGGCAGGAAGCATACTAGAAGGTACGGTAGTCAATATTACTAGTTTTGGAGCCTTTGTAGAAGTTGAGGGTAAAACTGGGTTAGTCCATATATCTGAGGTATCAGATACTTATGTTAAAAATATAAGGGACTATTTAAAGGAAAAGGATAAGGTAAAAGTTAAGGTGATTTCTATCGATGATAATGGCAAGATAAGTTTATCTATGAAGCAAGTAGATCAAGATAAGAAGAGTTTGAGACCATTAGAGATAGACTGGCAAAAGGAAAATAACAAGCAAAATCAAGGCAGTTTTGAAGACAGGTTATCTAAGTTTTTAAAAGATAGTGAAGAGAGATTTCAAGACATAAAAAAACATCAGGATTCTAAAGGAAAAGGTTATAAAAAATCGTCTAATTATTGATTATAAATTTAAAGAGGTCTGCAGATGGCCTCTTTTGTTTTAAAATAAAAGTTTTATAAAATTGTTGACAATATTCTATTTATCATATATAATAACTTATGTCGTCAAGTTGAGAAACTGTTAAATATTGCTGGAGTGGCGGAACAGGCAGACGCACAGGACTTAAAATCCTGCGGGCTTTAAAACCCGTACCGGTTCGATTCCGGTCTTCAGCACCAGAATAATGACGCGGGGTGGAGCAGCTGGTAGCTCGTCGGGCTCATAACCCGAAGGTCGGAGGTTCAAATCCTTTCCCCGCAACCAATTGTATATAATATGGCGGAATAGCTCAGATGGCGAGAGCATTCGGTTCATACCCGAAGTGTCATAGGTTCAATTCCTATTTCCGCTACCAATAGTAAGGACTTGTTAAATTTAACAAGTCCTTTTATGTTTAAATAATAAACATTTATACACAAAGTTCTACATTGGATTTTGTGGATTTTATAATATAAGTAGAATTATAAACATTGTAGATAAATATTGATGATTACATGTGGATAAAAAAATTTTCCAGTACATATATTAAAATTCAATGGTATTTTTTAAGCCTAATTGTCTAAAAGGAAAATTATAGAAAAAACATAGAAATTAATGTCCTAAAAAAAATATGAATACACCTCACCTTCTGACATTTATTTCCATAAGATATTGCTATAATAAAGAAAGTGATTTTATAGGGTGGGGTGATATTGATGCAATACGGAGCAGAAGTTTTTCCTTATCAACGAACAAAAAAAATAAGTAGTGAGAGGAAAAAGAGTAAATTTAAAAATCTAGATCTTATTATTAAACTGGCATTTTACTTTTTAGCAGGTTTCTTAGTGGGAAGAGTTATGATGGTAAATCTTATGGCACCTTTTGGAATAGCATTTTTCATATCAATAGCGGCGTGTGAAAAGCAGATACCTTCACTAGCAGCAGCTCTTGGCACGCTTCTCGGATATATATCTATATATGGAAATGTAAAGTATTTACCAGTATACTGTACAATAACTGTCACATTAGCTTTGTTGAATTATATTTTAAAAAGTATAGATAAAAATAAGAAGCTTGTTTGGTTGTTTTCAACTACATTTTTAGAATTCTTTTTTTATAAACTTATTGTAGTTAAATTAACTGCTGGAGTAGCTGCATTTAATTCCGTTTTTGAAATTCTATGTATCTTCTCATTATATTATATTATTAGCTATTCTATAATATGCTTTAAAAAATCAAAAACGCGGCATTTATATAACAGTGAAGAGATAATTAGCATGGCTATAACTATATCTTTAATTATAGCGGGAACTTGGGGAAGCAGTATAGGCGGAGTATCCATTAGGAATATAATAGCCTTGAGTTTTATTCTCATATTAGGTTATGTAAAAGGAAGTACTTCAGGTGCAGCAGCAGGGGTGGCAATGGGAACTATTATAGGAGTTACCTCTAATGATGTGATAATTTACACTGCAGTTTATGGGTTATGTGGGCTTGTATCAGGTGTATTTAGAGAAACAGGTAAATGGTTTAGTGGTTCAGCTTATATTGTAGCCTTTGCTATATTGAAGATGTATTCTAATATAGGTGCCGAATTTAAAATTATAGAGGTAATTATAAGCTGCATTATATTCCTTGCCATACCTAAAGGAATATATAAAAAGGTGGAATTGGAGTTGGATTGCCGGAAAAAGCAGGAATATTTAAAAGAAAATTATGCAGGCAAAATCAAATCTATTTTCACAAAAAAATTGGACAACTTCTCTGGTGTGCTTGTTAATATGTCATCTGTTCTAGCTGAACTGGCTGAAAATGATAAACTGGCTATGAAAAATAAGAGCAGTGCTCTTGTGGAAAATTTAGCAGATAGGGTTTGCACGAGCTGTGATATGAAGTCCATGTGCTGGAGAAGAGAAACTTTTTATACCTATAATGCATTTGTGGAATTAATACAAAATTATCAGGAAAATAAAAAACATATTCCAGAGGAAATTCAAAGGAAATGTATTAAGCGAACCCTTCTAATGAAAAATACTGAGGAAATCATAAACAATTATATTGTGGATGAGATGTGGAGAATAAGACTGGGAGAATGCAGGGAACTTCTAGCGTCTCAGATAGAAAACATGGGCAGAACAGTGGCAGAAATAGCGGAAGATTTTGATTCTGATATAAAATTTAATCCTGAAATTGAAAATGATATCCGAAGAATTTTAAATAAGGAAAATATACGTTATAAAGATGTATTTTGTTTTAATGATAGAAAAAATCATCTAATTGTGAATTTATCTATGGAAGCTTGTGGAGGGAAACAAAAGTGCATGAAGGATGTGCTGCCACTTATAAATAGTGTTTCAGGCAAATTAATGTGTGTAAATGATAAGGGGTGCAATATAAATTATTCTATGGGTACCTGCAGTATAACTTTTGAGGAAATGCCTAAATATCATGTAGCAACTTATGTCAGTGGAAATTGCAAAGATGGTGAAAAATATAATGGAGATAGTTATAGCTTTGGCAAATTGCCAGACGGGACATATATGACAATAATAAGTGATGGCATGGGTTCGGGGCCTCAGGCAGGTCAAGAGAGCACTGCTACAGTTGAACTTATAGAAAAGTTTACTAATTCAGGGTTTAAAAAAATGACTGCCATTAATACAGTGAATTCTATCATGGGTATTAAATTTAATGAGGATGAAAAATTTTCCACTTTGGATTTAAGTAGTGTGGATTTATATGAAGGGGAGATAAATTTTATAAAGATGGGGGCAGCAGCTAGCTTTATAAAAAGGGGAGATGACATAATAGTTATAAAATCCAAAACTCTTCCTATAGGGGTATTGGATAAACCGGATATAGATATAACCGACAAAAGAATAATTAATGGAGATTTTGTAGTAATGGTAAGTGATGGAGTACTGGATTATGACAGTGAAACTACGGGGAATTTTCAGTGGATGGTGGAATTTTTAAAAAAGTTGGATTGCACAGATCCAAAAGAAATGTGTCAGAAAATAATTGACAGAGCTAAAGAATTGTCTGGCGGAAAAATAAAGGATGATATGACAGTGATAGTTGAAAAAATATATAGTCTTTATTAATGGGACATGATGATGATAGAATTGAGAATTTTTTATATTATAAGAGTTGGGCTGTTGATGATTTATAGGATCAACAGCCTAAATAGGTAGTATACTATTTGACCACAAAAAATAATATATTTATGGTATAATGTAATAACATATTATGATAAAGATTTTTGATTTGGGAAGTGCTTGTTTTGATAGAATCTGTATTGAATACTATAAAAAAAAATAAGATGTTTAATAGCAATGATAAAGTAATAGTGGCTGTGTCGGGAGGGCCAGATTCTATA
Organism: Clostridium sp. HV4-5-A1G; assembly: GCF_900184915.1. Classification (NCBI taxonomy): domain Bacteria; kingdom Bacillati; phylum Bacillota; class Clostridia; order Eubacteriales; family Clostridiaceae; genus Clostridium; species Clostridium sp. HV4-5-A1G. The sequence goes on from NZ_FXYI02000063.1 coordinate 4,012, forward strand.
TGCCTGTTACATATATTATATATTTTACGTAAGAAATTAAATATTACACTGGTTGCAGCCCATGTAAATCATTGTCTGAGGGGTATTGAGGCTGATGAGGATGAATTATATGTAAAAAGATTTTGTAAAAACCTAGAAATTGAATTTAAAAGCTTAAAGATAGATATAGATAGTATAGCTAAAAAGAGGAATATTTCCTGTGAAAGTGCAGGAAGAGAAGAAAGATATAAGTTTTTTAAAAGACTTAAAATTGAGCTGGGAGCTCAAAAGATAGCTATAGCACATAATGCTAATGATCAGGCAGAAACGATCTTAATGAGAATTATAAGGGGAGCTGGATTAAATGGACTTATTGGGATAAGACCGATAAGAGATGACATCTTTGTAAGACCACTAATACATAATACCAGAACTGAAATTGAAAAATATTGCAGTGATAATAACCTTCAACCCAGAGTTGATAAGACTAATTTTGAAACGGTATATTCCAGAAACAAAATAAGATTAGAGCTTATACCATATATACAGAAAAATTTTAATAAGGATATAATTGAAGTATTAAATAGATTTTCGGAGACAATAAAAGTAGATAATGACTATTTAGAATATATTTCAAGGGAAAAATTTAAAAAATATTGTGATATAAAGCCAGAAAAGGTTATAATATTTAAGGAGGCATTTTTAGAGAAAAAAGCCATATTAACTAGAATAGTTAGGTTTTCATTAAAAAGTATAGCTAAAAGTTTGATAGACTTTGAAAAAGTTCATATACTTGGCATAATAGATATTCAAAAACATTCCACAGGTAAAGAGCTGATGCTTCCGCATGATATTTTAGCAGTGAATGACTATGGTAATATAATAATAAGAAAAAATACAATGAAAACTAATAAATTCTGCTCGGAACAATATAAATTGAAAATTGGGTGCAATTACATTCCGAATATTAATTCAAGAATCTATTTGAAACTAACTGACATGGGAGGATATGTGAGCTATAATCAAAATAGGTTTATTCAATATTTTGATTATGATAAGATACAGGGAGATATAGTGTTGAGGAATAGAAAAAAGGGGGATAGGATAATACCACTTGGAATGACAGGGAAAAAGAAACTAAAAGATCTTTTTATAGATTTAAAGGTACCCAAAGACACAAGGGATAACGTCCAATTAATATGTTTTGGCGACAAAATTGGATGGGTAGTTGGATATAGAATAAGTGAACTTTTTAAAGTTGATAAAAATAGTAAAACCATTTTAACTATAGGATTTGAAAGCGGGGAACTATAAATCATGAGTACTATAAGTGATGATATTAGAGAAGTATTGCTTGATGAGAACACGATAAAAGGAAAAGTTAGGGAAATAGGAAAAAAAGTAAGTAGAGATTATGAGGGCAAAGATCTATTGCTGGTGGGTATATTAAAAGGATCAGTCCCATTTATGGCAGATTTGCTGAGACAGATAACTATTCCATGTAGTATGGATTTTATGGCGGTTTCCAGTTATGGAAACTCTACGAAAAGTTCAGGTGTTGTAAGAATTTTAAAAGATTTGGATTATGAAATAGAAGGTAAGTATGTGTTGATAGTGGAGGATATTATAGATTCAGGTACAACTTTGGCATATTTAGTTGATTATTTAAAAGGCAGGAAAGCTAAAAGCATAGAAATAGCTTCTCTCTTAAATAAGGCTGAAAGAAGAAAAGTCAATGTTAAAGTTAAATATATAGGATTTGAAGTCCCCGATTACTTCTTAGTAGGATACGGATTGGATTATGCAGAAAAATATAGGAATTTTCCATATATTGGTATATTAAAGGAGGAAGTTTATAAATAATTAGCATTAAAATTTATTGTAAAGAGATATTACTTATGATACAATTTTACAGTATTAAACTGGAAAGAGAGGGGGGCCTTTAATGAAAAAATTTTCAAGTGCAACGGCCTGGGTTATAGTTTTTATATTAGTAATTCTTGCTGCATTACTATTATTGAGAACCGATAATAATTCAGTATCTATTACTTTCAATGATTTTCAAAAGGATTGGTTAAATAACGATATAAAAAGTTTTCAACTTAGAGAAGATAAAATGACAGTTCAAGGAAGTTTAAAAGATGGAACACCTTATGAAACTGTAGTTCCATCTGAAAGACTGTTTCAATTTATAGGAGAACATCCTAAAGATGGTGAAGTTCAAGAAATGTACGTCAAGCCAGCTACAATGCCCATGTGGGTTCAGTATTTACCTACAGTTCTGGTAATACTTATGCTTGTGGCATTTTGGTTCATGTTTATTCAGCAGTCGCAAGGCGGTGGAGGGAACCGGAATGTTATGAATTTTGGTAAGAGTAGAGCTAAGATGGCGGCTCCGGATAAGAAAAAAGTGACTTTCGCAGATGTTGCGGGGGCAGATGAAGAAAAAGAAGAACTAGCGGAAATAGTGGATTTCCTAAAGCAGCCTAAGAGATATATAGAGATGGGAGCTAGGATACCTAAGGGAGTTTTACTCGTAGGGCCTCCAGGAACGGGTAAAACACTTTTGGCAAAGGCAATATCCGGTGAGGCAGGGGTACCATTTTTTAGCATATCGGGTTCTGATTTTGTAGAGATGTTTGTTGGTGTAGGTGCTTCTAGGGTAAGAGATTTATTTGAGCAGGCAAAGAAAAATTCACCTTGTATAGTGTTTATAGATGAAATAGATGCAGTTGGACGGCAAAGAGGAGCTGGACTTGGTGGAGGTCACGATGAAAGGGAGCAGACTCTAAATCAACTATTGGTTGAGATGGATGGATTTGGCGCTAATGAAGGAATAATAATGATAGCGGCTACAAATAGACCTGATATACTGGATCCTGCCTTGTTAAGACCTGGAAGATTTGATAGACAGATATTGGTGGGTGCTCCAGATGTCAAGGGAAGAGAGGAAATATTAAAAGTTCATTCCAGGAATAAGCATTTATCCGATGAGGTGAAATTGGATGTTTTGGCAAAGAGGACTCCAGGGTTTACTGGTGCTGATTTAGAAAACCTGATGAATGAATCTGCTCTTTTGGCAGTTAGAAAAAATAAAACTTTAATTGGAATGGATGAATTGGAAGAAGCAGTAACTAGAGTTATAGCAGGCCCTGAGAAGAAAAGTAAGGTTATTGATGAAGAAGATAGAAGACTTACTGCATACCATGAGGCAGGTCATGCAGTGGTTATGAAGCTTTTACCTAATTCAGATCCGGTTCATCAGATAAGCATAATACCAAGAGGAATGGCTGGCGGATATACCATGCACCTACCTGAAAAAGACAGCTCCTATATGTCAAAAGCAAAGTTGGAAGATGAAATTGTAGGGCTTCTAGGAGGAAGAGTGGCAGAAAAGTTAGTTATCGGTGATATTAGTACTGGAGCTAAAAATGATATTGAGAGAGCTACGACTATAGCTAGAAAGATGGTAATGGATTATGGAATGAGTGATCTTGGACCTATTGCCTTTGGCTCGGGGCATGATGAGGTGTTTTTAGGAAGGGATTTGGGAAAAGGTAAGAATTATAGTGAAGAAGTAGCTTTTGAAATAGATAAGGAAATAAGGAAATTGATAGATGAAGGCTATAATAAAGCTGAGAAACTTCTTTCACAGAATATGAACAGATTGAGGGCTGTTGCTGAGAAACTGCTTGAAAAAGAAAAACTTGAGGCAGATGAATTTGAAGAGGTTTTTGCTCAAGCTTAATTTAATACGATATATAAAAAATCCTATGTTACATAGGATTTTTTATATTGTAAACTAAGAATGGTTTTGTAAGTAATATATTTTAAAACTTAACTGACAGTGATATAATAAATCTATGTGTTTTATAAAGTGTAAATTTTATGCGGAGTGAGATGATTATAGTGGAATTTAATTTAAAAGAGGGTATTACCTCTACTGCGGAGATACAAATAACTAAGAATGATACAGCAAAAAAAATGGGTTCTGGTGATTTGGATGTATTTGCTACGCCTGCAATGATAGCGCTTATTGAAAATACATGTAAAAACTGTGTGGATCTTCACCTTCCTTCAGGCTACACTACGGTGGGAATAGAGGTAAACGTAAAACATATTAAGCCATCACCAGTAAATGTAAAAGTTAGATGTGAAGCAATTCTTGAAAAGATTGACAGGAAGAAGTTATTTTTTAAAGTTGAAGCCTGGGACAATAAGGGCAAAATTGGAGAGGGATCCCATGTTAGATATATAGTAAATAGTGAGGAATTCATGAAAAAAATACAATAGGGAAATGAACGCGATTTATCTTGACAAATAGAATTTTATTGATACAATTAAATTATAATTTTGACAGAGCTTGACATAATTCTAGAGCAGCTTTAAAGTTGCTCTAGAATTATGTATATTATGAATAAAATGATTTACTAATTTTATTTAGAAAGATGGTGTTGTTTAGTGATTTTAGTTTTGGATGTGGGTAATACCAATATTGTATTGGGGGTATATGACGATAATGAGCTTATTTCAGTATGGAGATTATCCACAGATGATAAAAGGACAGCAGATGAATATGGAGTTCAAGTAATGGAACTATTCCTACAAAATAAATTGAATTTATCGGATATAAAAGGAGCTATTATATCTTCTGTAGTACCTAATATCATGTATTCATTGGAACATATGGTAATAAAGTATTTTAAAGTTATTCCCATTATAGTTGGGCCTGGAGTAAAGACTGGAATAAATGTCAGATATGACAATCCGAGAGAAGTGGGAGCAGACAGAATAGTGAATGCTGTAGCTGCTCATGAAATATACAAGAGATCTATAATTATTATAGATTTTGGAACAGCTACTACATTTTGTGCAGTTACTGCTAAAGGGGATTATCTAGGAGGAACTATATGCCCTGGAATAAAGATATCTTCAGATGCTCTATTTGAAAAGGCTGCTAAACTTCCTAGAGTAGAAATTATTAAACCCGCTGGGGTTATATGTAAAAATACTGTCTCTAGTATACAAGCTGGCCTAGTATATGGATATATTGGACAGGTAGATTACATAGTTAAGAGAATGAAAAAGGAAATGATGGATTTAGGCGAGGATGAACCCTTTGTGATAGCAACTGGAGGTCTTGCCAAGCTTATAAAGGAAGGAACTAAGTCCATAGATATAATTGATTCCATATTGACATTAACAGGACTTAGAATAATTTATGACAAAAATAAGGAGCCGATATCTTAATGAAAATAGGGAAAGCGGAATTTTGTAATAATGTATTTTTAGCTCCCATGGCGGGTGTTACAGATAGGGCATTTAGGGAAATATGTAGGGAGATGCAGTGTGGATTTGCCTATACGGAGATGATAAGCTCTAAAGCTTTGTTTTATGGAAATAAAAAAACTCAGGATATGTTTCTGACCTCTTCTAAAGAAAAATCTGTAGGAGTGCAGATATTTGGGAGTGATCCCCTTGTGATGGCTAAGTCCTGTGATTTTTTTAACGATAATGAAAAGATTGTTCTTGTAGATATAAATATGGGGTGTCCGGCCCATAAAATAGTAAAAAACGGAGAGGGATCTGCCCTGATGAAAAACCCTATTCTTGCATCACAAATAGTAAAAGAAGTGAAAAGGGCTTCTTTAAAGCCTGTTACTGTGAAAATGAGAATTGGGTTTGATGATCGCAATATAAATGTAATAGATTTTGCGAAATGTATGGAACAATCTGGGGCAGATGCTATAGCTGTTCATGGCAGAACTAGTGCTCAAATGTATATTGGCAAAGCTAATTGGGATATAATAGGGGAAGTAAAGAAAGCAGTTAAAATTCCAGTTATAGGCAATGGAGACATATTTACAGCAGAGGATGCAGATAGAATTTTAAATAAAACGCAGTGTGATGGAATAATGATTGGAAGAGGGGCTATGGGGAATCCTTGGATATTTAATCAAATACTGCAGTATGTGAATAATTGTCCTGTAGAATATCCTACACCTAGGGAAAGGGTGGATGTGTGTATAAGACATTATAAAAAGTCAATTTATTACAGCGGTGAAAATAGAGCGGTTAAGGAAATGAGAAAGCATATAGCATGGTATATAAAAGGTTTGAAAAATAGTAAGGAAATAAAAGATAAAATAAACTATGAAAAGCACAGTGAAGGTGTATTTGAAATTTTAGATAAATATAGAGATCTATTGTAATTTTTGATTTAAAGGGAGAATAGAATAATATTGTAACTAATTTAAAAGGATAACAAGCTTGAAATCTATTTTGTATGCTAGATCTGACAGAAACATATTTTATGATGACAATAGTTTTTGGGGAAGGATGAAAGATAGATTTAAAATAAGAGTGGAGGAAAAACTTTTTATAAAAGAATTTGGAGTCAAAATTGGAATTGTAAGATTTCCATTGAATATTAATATTAATTCCTATAAAAATAATATTCTGAGAGCTCAAAAGGTGTCAAAAATAAAAGATATGCAGTTGGCGCCTAAAATTTATAGATATTTTGATTATAATTTGTACAATAAATTCCAAAGGGAATTGATGGCCTTTAGTATTGTAACAAGTTCGAAAATCATACTTAGAAATAGAAAAAAAAGTATAAGACGCAGTTGTATGGTTGTTTATGATGCTTCAGAGCCTATTTTATTTGACACTATATGCTTTTTAGCTAAAGAAGCTAAGTTTATAGTTCTGCTTTCTAAGAATATTATGAGGGCAAATGGGATCAGACAGTATGTTACGGCAAATTATGGTGTAACACCTATAGTCACGTCGGATATGAATTTTTCTTTTAAAAGTGCAGATTTTATTATAACTTCTAGGGGAATTGATATAAATAGCAAGGCATATATATGGTATCTGGATAATAGCTATATACCTTATTATAAAAATAATATTATAGTTAATGATATTAGATATAAGATTCCCTGGAGTTTTAAGTATGAAAACATATCTTTTGAGCTTTTGGGATCTATACTTTGTCAATTAGGCGAAAGAAATGTAGAGAGATCTTTGCACTCCAATGGTGTGTTTTTAAATAAAATAAAATTTAATAAAGATGAATTGATTTTATAGAAACGGGGAGAACTATAAACTAATGAAATGAAATTTTTATTACGTTGACAATATAGTAGTGCTGTTTTATAATTACTTAAATGATAATGGAGAAGGGCAATTAATAGTAATAAAATTCAAGATATTATGGGATATGATAGAATTTTATATAATTATAAAAGGGGAGAGCAGAATGAGCACGTCAAAAAAATATGTAATGACTTATGAGGGAATAAGAAAACTTGAACAGGAATTGGAGAATTTAAAAACAGTTAAGAGGAAAGAAATTACGGAAAAGATTAAAACAGCTCTTTCGTTCGGGGATTTGAGTGAAAATTCAGAATATGATAGTGCTAAAAATGAACAAGCATTTGTAGAGGGAAGAATAGTTCAACTTGAAAATATGCTAAAAAATGCTACTATAGTAGATGAGGATGAAATACCACCGGATGTAGTCAGCGTGGGTTCCATTGTAAAGGTGAAAGATTATGATTTTAATGAAGAGGTTGAATATTTAATTGTAGGATCTGCAGAAGCTGATCCTGTTAATAATAAAATATCAAATGAATCACCTGTAGGTAAAGGACTAGTGGGGAAAAAAGCGGGGGATATAATTGAAATACAAGTTCCTGATGGTGTTAGTAAATATAAAATACTGAGTATAAGAAGATAATTGGAGGGTAATATTCATGACTAAAGAGGAGAAGAGTATACACATGCTGGAAGAAAATTCTAATGAATTGATAAAGGAAAGATTGCAAAAATTAGAGCTTTTGAAAGGAGAAGGAAAGGATCCTTTTGAAGTTTATAAAGTAAATAGGACTCATACTTCTAAAGAAGTAAGGGATAACTATGAAACTCTAGAGGGAAAAGATGTAACTGTTGCGGGAAGATTGATATCAAAAAGAGTACACGGTAAAGCCGGGTTTTCAGATTTATATGACAGGTATGGAAAGATTCAACTGTATATAAAAATAAATGATGTGGGTGAAGATAAGCTCAAGGAATATAAATCCTATGATATAGGTGATATTTTATCCGTAACAGGCAGAGTATTCAAAACTAAAACTGGTGAGATAACGATTCATATTATAGATTTTCAGCTGGTATCTAAATCTTTAAAACCTCTTCCAGAAAAATGGCACGGGCTCAAGGATCCGGATTTAAAGTATAGACAAAGGTATGTGGATTTGATAATAAATCAAGAAGTGAGAGATACTTTTTTGAAGAGAACTGCCATTATAAAAGCTATGAGACAATTTTTAGATGAAAAGAACTTTATAGAAGTGGAAACTCCTATACTTTCTTCTATAGCAGGAGGTGCGGCTGCAAAACCTTTTGTAACTCATCATAATGCATTGGATATAGATATGTATCTGAGAATTGCAACTGAATTGTATTTGAAGAGGTTGATAGTTGGTGGATTTGAAAAAGTATACGAGATAGGCAAGAATTTTAGAAATGAAGGTATAGATATAAGGCACAATCCTGAGTTCACAGCGATGGAATTGTATGAAGCCTTTGCCGATTACAATGATATGATGGAACTGACTGAAAATATGATAGCCTATGTATGTGAAAAAGTACTGGGAAGTACTAAGGTAATATATCAAAATACAGAAATAGATTTTAAACCACCATGGAATAGAATTACCATGGTGGATGCGGTTAAAAAGTTTACAGGAATAGATTTCGATGAAATAAAAACCGATGAAGAGGCCAGAAAGATTGCCAGTGATAAAGATATTGAGCTTAAGAAAGCCCTGGGAGATTGTACAAGGGGAGATATATTAGATGCGGTGTTTGAAGAATTTTGTGAAGAGAAATTTATTCAGCCTACTTTTGTAATGGATTATCCGGTGGAAATATCTCCGCTGACCAAGAAAAAGAGAGGAAATGATAAGTTCACAGAGCGATTTGAGGGCTTTGTGTTTGGAAGGGAAATATGTAACGCTTATTCGGAATTAAATGATCCTATAGTTCAGAGAGAAAGATTTCTGCAGCAATTAAAGGAAAGAGAATTAGGTGATGATGAAGCGTATATGATGGATGAAGATTTTATAAATGCACTTGAAATAGGTATGCCGCCGACTGGAGGGTTGGGGGTAGGGATAGATAGACTTATAATGTTTTTGACGGATTCCTATTCTATAAGAGATGTTATACTTTTCCCTACAATGAAACCCAATCAGCAACAGTAGTAAGTCTGAACATGTATTCATAGATATTTTATATTTAAAATTAACATATAAAAGTTAAGGCTTTTTAACCAAAAAGGTCTTAACTTTTTATAATGCGATTTTAATTATTTTTAAGGTATAAATATATTGCAATTTTTAAATTGCATGATATAATTATACATGTAAGTCGTTCCGTGGTAGCTCAATGGTTGAGCATTCGGCTGTTAACCGAAGGGTTGGAGGTTCGAGCCCTCTCCACGGAGCCATTTTATTCTACAATTTTAATGAATTAATATTTACATTTGCATATTATGGGGTATAATAAAGTTTATATAAACAATTTAATAAGCAGCTATGATAGAGAAAAATAGCACTATAAATTTCTAAAGAGAAGTTGTGGGTGGTGTAAACAACGAAATTTTTTGCTAGAGGAGCTTTTGAGCTGGATATGTGAAAGATGAGCCTACGCTAAATAGGGTGGAACCGCGGAGTTAATTCGTCCCTTTACGTCAAGCTCTTTTTTTATACCTAAAATCATAATTTGTGTTTAAAAATAATTAATTACAAAAACTGAATAATTTATGGGAAGGAGAAATATAAATGAATTTTGAAAAGACTATGGATAAAATAGTGGCTTTAGCTAAAAATAGGGGATTTGTATATCCTGGTTCAGATATATACGGAGGACTTGCAAACACTTGGGATTATGGACCCGTTGGAGTAGAACTCAAAAATAATGTAAAAAAAGCTTGGTGGAAGAAATTTGTCCATGAAAATGAACACAATGTGGGAATAGACTGTGCAATACTTATGAACAGCGAGGTTTGGGTGGCTTCAGGCCATGTGGGAAATTTTACTGATCCACTTATGGATTGTAAAGAATGTAAAGCCAGATTTAGAGCAGATAAACTAGTAGAGGAACACATGACTTCAAAGGGAATAGAAAAGGCCAGCGCGGATGGATGGAGCAATGAAAAATTAAAAAAATATATAGATGAAAATAATATTGTATGCCCAAGCTGTGGGAAAAAAAATTTCACTGATATAAGACAGTTTAATCTTATGTTTAAAACATTTCAGGGAGTTACAGAAGATTCAAAGTCAGAGATATATTTAAGGCCTGAAACGGCTCAAGGTATATTTGTAAATTTTAAAAATGTCCAGAGAACGAGCAGGAGAAAAATCCCCTTTGGAATAGCTCAAATAGGTAAGGCTTTTAGAAATGAAATAACCCCTGGAAATTTCACTTTTAGAACTAGAGAGTTTGAGCAAATGGAACTTGAATTTTTCTGTAAACCGGGAAGTGATTTAAAGTGGCATAGCTATTGGAAAGATTATTGCTGGAAATTTTTATTGAACCTTGGTATGAAAGAAGAAAATATAAGATTTAGAGATCATGGTAAAGAAGAGCTTTCTCACTACAGTAATGCAACTTCCGATATAGAATATTTATTTCCCTTTGGTTGGGGAGAACTTTGGGGAATAGCAGATAGAACGAACTACGATTTGACCCAACATCAAAATCACTCGGGGAGAGAAATGACTTATATGGATCCTATGACTAAGGAAAAATATATACCTTATTGTATAGAACCTTCTGTAGGAGCAGATAGAGCAGTGCTTGCATTTTTAGTTGATGCCTATGATGAAGAAGAACTAGAAGGGGGAGATGTAAGGACAGTATTGCATTTCCATCCTGCAATAGCACCGTTTAAAGCAGCAGTTCTTTGTCTTAGCAAGAAGCTGTCGGAAAAATCTCTAGAAGTTTATAACATGTTAAAGGGAGATTTTAATATAGATTATGACGATGCAGGAAGTATAGGTAAGAGATATAGAAGGGAAGATGAGATTGGGACTCCTTATTGTATAACAATAGACTTTGATACTATGAAAGATGATACTGTTACTATAAGAGATAGAGATACCATGAAACAGATTAGGGTTAAAATAGAGAACTTAAAGGGATTTATTGAAAATAAAATACAATTTTAGTAGTATGCCGTGCTAATCTTGATTTAAAGACATGTGATTAGTGCGGTAAATTCAAATAAAAAATTTACCGAATAACTTTAGTTATTCGGTAAATTAGGGTTTAATCATGGGGATATGTTATATGTTTAATTAAAACTTGGGGAATTATATTAATGTTTCCTTACGGCACAATCTTAGTATAGCATAGTAATAGAATAACTTTCAATAGCCAACAATAAAGTTGTTAAATTAAATATTTTCTCATAATTTTGACTATAATCGACATATTTTATTTTGACAATATCTATATGGTATGATAACAATGCTTCGTATTAAATTTCATTCAAAATTTACGGTATATTATTTTATAATATGTTGTGTTATTATATAATCGAAATATAAATTATTGTAATGGATTTGGTATGGAGGTAATTTTATGAAGAAAAACTTTGAAGAGTTTAAGGAGTTTATAAAAGGTAAGAGAACAGCGGTAGTTGGCATAGGCATAAGTAACAGGCCTCTAATTAATTTTTTATTGAACTTAGGTGCTAAAGTTACTGCTTTTGATAAAAAAAATGAAAATCAATTAGGAAAAATAGCAAAAGAATTTAGGGAAAAGAATATAAATCTTATATTAGGAGAAGATTACCTTCATAATTTAAACAATTTTCAGGTGATATTCAAAACACCTTCTATGAGAATAGATAATCCGTATCTTGTAAGAGCCAGGCAGAAAGGAGCCTATATAACTTCTGAGATGGAGGAATTTATTAAGTACTGTCCTGCTAAGATATATGGAGTAACTGGAAGTGATGGCAAAACTACTACTACTACTATTATGTATAATATTTTAAAAGAGCACGGATATAAGACATGGGTGGGAGGAAATATAGGCACTCCACTATTTTCTAAAATAGGTGAAATGAGAAGTGAAGATAAAGTTGTATTGGAGCTGTCAAGTTTTCAATTAATGACTATGAATGTATCACCTGAAGTTGCAATTATAACCAATATTAGCCCCAATCATTTGGATATCCATAAAGATATGAATGAGTATATAAATGCTAAGAAGAATATATTTAGATATCAAGATAAAAGTAATTTGCTTGTGCTAAATAGGGATAATGACATAGTAAATTCCATGGTGGCGGAAGCTCCGGGAAGTGTAAGGCAGTTCAGCAGTAAAAGGGTGTTAAATAGAGGAGGATATGTAAAAAATAATAGTTTATATATAGATGAGAATGAAGTTTGCAAAGTAAAGGAAGTTAAAATTAGGGGAATGCATAATGTTGAAAATTTTTTAGCAGCTTTTTGTGCAGTGAAAGATGATGCGGATATTGGCGATATGAGGGAAGTAGCCATTAATTTTTCTGGCGTGGAACACAGATGTGAATTTGTAAGAATTGTGGATGGAGTAAGATATTATAATGATTCCATTGCTTCAAGCCCTACTAGAACTTTGGCCGGGCTCAAGGCTTTTGAGAAACCCGTCATATTGATAGCAGGTGGATATGATAAAAAAATACCCTTTGATGTTTTGGCAGAAGAAGGATATAAAAAGATAAAAGCTCTAATACTAATGGGTGCTACAAAAGGTAAGATAAAAGAAGCGTTTGATAAATTGAAAAATGAAAAGGGAATTCATGTACCAATAGTTGTAGTTAATTCTTTATTTGATGCAGTTAATAAAGCCAGAGAGCTGGCAGAGAATGGAGATATTATTACTCTTTCACCAGCTTGCGCTAGCTTCGACATGTTTCCAAATTTTGAAGTTAGAGGAAACAGCTTTAAGGAGATAGTGTGTAAACTTTAATTTTATCAGTCGATAGTATGTTCCAATATAATTGATCATCTTGCACTTGTAAAATAAACAGCACCTAGTGTATCAGTATATGAATGGTATAGAAAAAGCTATTATACAGCAGGAAATATAAGATAAATTGGTTTTAAGGATATATACTGCAGAGAAAATAAAATGAAATATGATAGAATATCAACTGTTGTCACGAAATGAAGCGGCAACATGATAGAATCAATGTTTTTCAATTTTTTATGTTTTAAAAAAATAATAAAAATTCAGAAAAGAACATTGACAAATGTAGTTACAGATGATATACTATAAAAGCTGTCTTAAAGAAGAGCAGGCAGCTTGAGATGATCCTTGAAAATTGAACAGAATAAATATAGGGAAACTTATATGAGAATAAACCAGCAATTCTTTTGAGC
>NZ_FXYI02000064.1:0-17364 GCF_900184915.1 Clostridium sp. HV4-5-A1G
ACACTTCCCCTTCTTAATTTTATTATAGATCTTTAGTAAATCTATTTCTTTGTGTCTACACTTTTATACTAACATCAGATGGATAGATACTGCTACCGCATTGCCATACAATAACAATGTGGTTCTAATCCAGATAGCGTTTCATTTCCTTTCGCTACTGATATATCTGTGGTTTCTTGAACTGTCGTTGAAGCAGTATAGCTTTCATCCTTATTCATGGATTATTCAGTCGCATAACTTGGGAATGTATGACTTATGACTTTACTGACGTGCTATGTTTCCTATGCCGTTTCCAACAGTCGGTGATTCAGTTTGCAACAGTCAATAGCAGTAGTATACTTGGCACTTTGTAAGAGTGCATTCTCTAAATGCCCATTACGGGCGCACCGTAGGTAATATCAACACTCCACACTTGGTCAGGATGCGTTATTGCCAGATTCTTTAGCAGATAAGGATAAATAGTATCAGCTTTCTGATTTACTTGTATTGTATTGTGGAGAAATGGCCTGTATGTACATTTCTCTCATATGCCTGAGCACAGTTTTTCTGTTTATAATCAAACCTATGTATTTTCTAAGCCATGCAGCAATTCTCCTGTATCCAAAGTAGGGATGCTACGTATATATTTTATCGATTTCTCTTTTTACAAATAAGTCATGCTCACTTGGCGAAGCAGGCTTATAATGGAGAGAGGTTCTGTTTTTTGCCTTCGTATCTATAAACATGGTAAGTAACATCGCCCACTGTAACGGGGCAGGTTTCACGTGGATTTACCAGTTTTGAAAATTGTCTCAGATTTGTCTTTAAACCATAAGGATAGATTACTCTGCTGGATTTCAATCTGCCAATAGTATGGTAATTTCTGGCAATGGCATAAAGCATCACATTGGCAGATGTATACTATGCATCAACAAGGAGATAATTGACTTGTGTAATTGTCATGAATTCATCAATAAGGATAATGGCAAGTTCCTGTTTGTTTTTAAACATTTTTTCATTTTTTTGCCCAAGGATTCTTTTCTAAGATATAGTTTAAAAGCAATTGGCAATGAATAACCAGACAATCTAGTAATGTAATTTTTGGTACTTTATCCAAGTTGAATTTTCTCAATCTAGTGCACAAGTCTAATTAAGTAGTTAAATTTCACAAGGTTTTTATTTTTTCGGTGAATATAATTTGATATCATTTATCTATATATAACGCATGAAAGATTGAACACTGGAAATAATTACGCCTTATATACTGACCTGTACTCGAAATTTTATTATTTCAAGTGTTATTTATCATAGCATGTGCATTTTTATCAACTTTGATATCTGTTTTTATTAAAAGCAGCACAGTTTCAATATTTATTAATTTTATAATTATAATAATATTAGCATTTACCAATAGTTTAACACTGACAAATTCAGGCACTACACCTAAATGTGGATTTATTGTAAAAATATTATATATTTAGTTATAATTTAAAAACATAGGTGACACTTTCTCAAGCTAATGTTGCTCAAAAAAAGTGACATTTTCATAAGTTATTGACAGTAAAATTCCAATGTGAAAAGTATGTACTTTTCCAAAATATTAAAGTTGAACTTCCTATTGTCATAACTATAAATTGCTAACTGTCAATTGCCAGCCTGGTATATTGTAAAAGATAATAACTAATAATAATATGTAGAGAAAAATCCAGGTTTTAGCTTGATCAAAGAATTTACCAAGCTTAAATAATGTAAAGGGAGTGATATGTGAATGTTTGATGTAAGGACGGATTTGGCTGTAGAAGCCAGGGAAAAGTGCCGTAAGGAAAGAGGAGGGGAAGTTCCTGGAGTGGAAGTGGAGGAAACTATGGAGGATGGTATAAAGGTGACCTGTGTAAAAATAGTGGAGGATATTGGGGAAAAAATCATGGGAAAACCAAAAGGCTCCTACATAACTGTGGATATGCCAAGACTCACTCATTACGATGGGGAAATAAGGGATAAAGTGAGCAAGGTCGTGGGAAAAGTATTGTCAAGTGTGATAGATATAGATAAAAGCATGACTGCATTGGTGGTGGGATTGGGAAATTGGAACATAACCCCTGATTCTCTGGGGCCTAAAGTGGTCTCAAAACTTATGGTTACCAGGCATTTGAAGCAGTTAGTACCTGACAAGATAGATGAGGGTATAAGGCCTGTATGTGTCATATCCCCAGGAGTACTTGGAATTACTGGCATTGAAACCAGTGAAATAATACAGGGTGTTGTGGACAAAGTAAAACCTAATCTGATAATTTGTATAGATTCGCTGGCGTCAAGGAAGATGGACAGAGTCAATTATACAGTGCAAATAGGAAATAGGGGAATATCTCCTGGTTCTGGGGTAGGCAATAGAAGGATGGAATTGAGTGAAAAAACACTTGGGGTGCCTGTAATAGCTATAGGAGTTCCTACAGTGGTGGATGCGGCTACTATGGCCAATGATACTATTGATATGGTTCTGGACGAAATGATAAGGCAGACAAAAAAGGGAGAAAAATTTTATGAGATGTTGAAATCCGTGGATAAGGATGAAAAGCATCAGATGATAAGGGCACTTCTTGAGCCTTATAAGGAAAATATCATGGTTACACCTAAAGATGTGGATCTGGTAGTGGATTCCATTTCAAAGGTCATTGCGAATGCTATAAACATAGCACTCCAGCCTGCATTGGACTTAGACGATATAAATACTTTCTTGAATTAGTAGCAGATGATATTTTATAGTAATTTTGAGTATTAAGTGAAAAATAATTGACTGTGGGATTATAATTTGGAATATAATGTATAAAATTCATAAAAAAGCTCATCCTTTATAATGAGAATTTTATTCCTGTTTGGGGGTGACTTTTTTATGAATAGGAAAGCTATTGCAACTGTAATGATAATTTGCTGTGTAATAATTATTTTAGGATTTACAGTTATAACTGCAGGATTGCCTAAATTTATAAAGGATAAATCAGATTTTAAGATAGATTACACTCAGACACCTTTTGATTTTAGCGTGGATATGGGAAATTACTCACTTAGCATAGATAATAGGATAGGTGATAATTTTAAAAACGGATCTAAAAAAATTATAGATGTGGTAGGTAGTAAAATATATTCTGGAACTTCTTATATAATAGATATGACTCAAAATACATTTGAAAATATAGAGGATAGGTTCACCAAATAATGTGCTTTTAACTGTAGGGTGATTATGATATAATTTACTGTAGTTGTTGGTCCGAATTGTGGAGAAATTTCATTGATATTGGGGGAAGTAGTATGCAGAGTGAAAGACAGAGACATATAAGAAATTTTTCTATAGTTGCCCATATAGATCACGGTAAATCCACCCTTGCAGATAGGTTAATTGAAAAAACAGGAACTCTTACTGAAAGGGAGATGAATTCCCAGGTACTTGACAATATGGAATTGGAGAGAGAACGGGGGATAACTATAAAATCCCAGGCAGTGAGGCTTATATATAAGAGGCCTGATGGAGAAGAATATATTTTAAATCTTATAGATACGCCGGGACATGTAGATTTCAATTATGAGGTTTCAAGAAGTCTTGCAGCCTGTGAGGGAGCTGTTTTAGTAGTTGATGCAACCCAGGGCATACAGGCACAGACACTGGCTAATTGCTATTTGGCCATGGATCACGATCTGGAAATTGTTCCGGTAATAAATAAAATAGACTTGCCAAGTTCGAGACCTGATGAAGTAAAAGGGGAGATAGAGGATGTCATAGGAATAGATGCGGAAGATGCTCCTCTAGTTTCTGCAAAGACAGGGTTAAATATAGATGAGGTCTTGGAGGCCATAGTAAATAAAATACCTTCTCCAGAGGGAGATGAGAATGCGCCTTTGAGGGCTCTTATATTTGATTCAAATTATGACAGCTATAAGGGAGTGGTCTGTCATATAAGGGTAAAAGAAGGTTGTATTAAGACAGGAGAAGAGATAAAGCTCATGGCTACAGGCAAGGTATATGAAGTTACAGAAACGGGAATATTTGTCCCGGATTTCATGCCCAGATCAGAATTGAAGGCTGGAGATGTGGGATATTTCACAGCTTCCATTAAGAATGTGAGAGATGCAAGGGTTGGAGATACAGTAACTGAAGCGGGAAGAGAGGCGTCAGAACCTCTTAAAGGATATAGACCTGTAGTCTCTATGGTATACAGCGGCATATATCCGGTAGATGGAAAAAAATACAGTGAATTGAAGGAAGCACTGGAGAAACTTCAGGTTAATGATGCAGCACTTTGTTTTGAACCGGAGACATCTATAGCTCTGGGATTTGGATTTAGATGTGGTTTTTTGGGACTGCTTCATATGGATGTCATACAGGAAAGGGTTGAAAGGGAATTTAACCTGGACATAATAACTACGGCTCCATCTGTTATATATAAGGTATATAAGACAGATGGTACTCTAATAGAACTTACCAATCCTACTAACATGCCTGAAGTATCGGAGATAAAGTACATGGAGGAACCAATAGTTAAGGCTTCCATAATAACTCCTTCGGAATATGTAGGATCAGTTATGGAACTTGCCCAGGGCAGAAGAGGTACTTTTAGAGATATGCAGTACATAGAGACCACCAGGGTATCCTTAAATTATGATATTCCACTAAATGAAATAATATATAATTTCTTTGATGTATTAAAATCTAGAACAAGAGGTTATGCATCTCTTGATTATGAATTAAAGGGCTATAAGGCTGCTGAATTGGTAAAATTGGATATTCTTTTAAATGGGGAAGCTGTAGATGCCCTTTCCATGATTGTGCCTGAAGAAAGGGCTTATGAAAGAGGAAGGAGTATAGCTGAAAGGCTTAAGGAAATAATACCGAGACAGCTTTTTGAAATACCAATACAGGCTGCTGTAGGTGGGAAAATTATAGCTAGGGAAACTGTCAAGGCCATGAGAAAAGATGTGCTTGCGAAATGCTATGGAGGAGATATATCCAGAAAGAAAAAACTTCTTGAAAAGCAAAAAGAAGGAAAAAAGAGAATGAGGCAGGTAGGTTCTGTGGAAATTCCCCAGGAGGCTTTTATGGCAATACTTAAAACAGAAGACTGAATACAGTTTACAATTGACAGTTTACAATTGACAATTAATGAAGATTTTCGGCTGTAACGAAAATCAACCGAATTTGATATTTGAATGTGCTTTTTTTATAAGTAAAATTTATAAACTGGGGAGTGTTTTTGTGTACGATAAAGGAAACATGATTACAGGGGAGCCTGCAGCTTTATACATACATATACCATTTTGCAGGAAAAAATGCCTCTATTGTGATTTTTCATCTTACAGTGGAAAAGAAGAATTTATGTGGAATTATTCAAAGGCGTTGGCTGGAGATATAGATTTTATAGGTAAGAGATCTATAAAATCTATATTTATAGGCGGTGGAACACCTACCTATTTATCACTTGAGAGCTGGAATAATATATATAAAGCTCTGAAAAAGTTGAAATTGGAAGACAATTTGGAATTTACAGTGGAGGGAAATCCAGGTACTTTTACCGAAGAGAAATTAAGGTTTTTAAAAAATATAGGGGTCAACAGATTGAGTATAGGACTTCAAGCATGGCAGAATTCTTTACTTGGAAAAATTGGCAGAATTCATACTTTAGATGATTTTTTAAAAGGTTATGAGATGGCGAGAAAGCTGGGCTTCTCAAATATAAATGTGGATCTCATGTTTGGGCTTCCAGGGCAGACTTTAAAGGACTGGAGGGAATCTCTGGAGAATGTGGTTGGGATGGCACCAGAACATATATCCTGTTACAGTCTGATAGTGGAAAAAGGAACTCCTTTTTACAACATGTATAAAAACCATGAACTAAAGCTTCCTCGGGAGGAAGAGGAAAGGCAGATGTATTATTTTACATTGGAGTTTCTTTACAAAAGTGGATACAATCAATATGAAATATCCAATTTTGCCAAAATGGGAAATGAATGCAGGCACAATCTGGTGTATTGGAATTTAAAATCTTATATAGGATGCGGTTCAAGTGCCCATTCCTATGTAGATGGATATAGATACAGAAATACGTCAGATATAGAAGAGTATATTTTGGAAGGCATTGAGGGGAAATTTATAAGGCTGGATAAACATAAAAATTCCATTTATGATGATATGGAAGAGTTTATGTTTATGGGACTTAGAAAGATAAATGGAATTTCAATAAGAGATTTTAAAAATAGATTCAATAGGGATATTTATTCAGTGTACGGCGGTATAATAGATAAATACGTGGAGAAGGGAATACTAATAGTGGATGGAGATAGGATGTATTTAAATAAGAGAGGAATAGAAGTATCCAATAGTGTGATGTGTGAATTTATATTGACATAATATCGTTTGTATCAGATATGTTGAGTAATCATGAGAAAATATCATAAAATTCATTTTAAATGTAATAAACTATTCTATTTGTTAAAATAATATACTTTATGTGGTGTTGACAAAAAAAATTATGAGTGATATTTTTTAATCATAGTGATTAGCACTCAACAGCAATGAGTGCTAATAAAGAGGTGATATTATGGAAATGGATGAGAGAAAGATAAAAATACTTCAGGCAATAGTAAATAATTATATAAATACTGCTGAGCCTGTGGGATCCAGAACCATAGCTAAAAAATATAACTTGGGAGTGAGTTCTGCCACCATAAGAAATGAAATGTCAGATTTGGAGGAAATGGGTTATTTGGAACAGCTTCATAGTTCTTCAGGAAGGATACCCTCTAACAAAGGATATAGGTTGTATGTGGATAAATTGATGCATATACCCAATTTGAGTCCGGAAGAAATATATATAATAAAAAGTCAGATTATAAGTGACGCATTATTTGAAGTTGATAAGATAATAAAGCAGGCTATTTATCTTTTGTCTGAATTAACGAGGCTTACTTCTGTGGTTAGAGCACCTTTTGCAAAAAAAGGTCGTATAAAGCATATGCAATTGATAAATATAGAATCTAACAGCAGTATTCTATTAGTGCTTATAATTGACAGTGGAATTATAAAAAATAACCTTATAAAAATTAAGAAGGCTATTTCTGACGGTACTCTTGTTAAGATGAGCAATGCATTGAATGACCAGTTAAAAAATTTATGTGCTGATGATATAAGTGTAGAAATTGTAGACAAATTGAAGTCGGATTTAAGAGGGTATGAGGATGTAGTTGATGAAATAATTTGCGTCTTGTATGATAGATTGAATAATGTAGATAATTCGGAAATATATATGCAGGGAGCTATGAATATATTTGACTATCCAGAGTATAAGGACATAGAGAAGGCAAGAGAATTTTTATCTATGCTGGATAATAAACAAAAGGTAAGCAGTTTATTAAACAGTGCCTCGAGTATTTCGGTAAAAATAGGAAATGAGAATTATATAGAAGGCGCAGAAGACTGCAGTGTAATATCTGCAGTGTACAGTTTAAATGAAAAACCAATAGGGGAAATTGGTGTAATAGGACCTACAAGAATACCTTATTCTAAAGTTATATCTGTATTGGCAAATGTGGTGAAGGAAATGAATAGTATTTTAAGTCATGCTTATTCTGATGAAAATAAGTGATGATATTATGCTGAATGAATCTGAAAGCCGTTTGCTGGAGATAACAATAAAATGTTAGTTGGATTGGAGGAAGTGTCTAAATGTTGAAAGATGAGGATATGAATGCACAGGATGCTGAAAAAAAATGTGCTGAAAAGGAAGATGAATGTCTAGAAAAAGATAAAAATTCCAAAGCAGGTGAAAAAATAGACCTGGATGAAAAATTGCAGGAATCCGATAATGAAAACATAGACGAAGAAGAGAAGGTCGATGAAAAAAAGTCAGAGGATGAAGCAGAAGTAAAAGAGGAAGAAGTAGATGAACTAGAGGAGAAAAGGAAGAAGTTACAGGAAGAATTAAAAAAGGAAAATTTTAAACTAAAGGATGAAAACAATAAAATTATGAATGAATTTAAAGCTCTTCAAGATAGACTTTCCAGAACAATGGCGGAATATGACAATTTTAGAAAAAGGACTTCAAAAGAAAAAGAGGGAATCTATTCTGATGCATGTAAAGATATATTAAAGGAAATACTTCCTGTATTAGATAACCTTGAAAGGGCAGCAAAGTCAGAGGGTAATTTGGATGCATTAAAAAAAGGCGTAGAGATGACAATGAAGCAATTTAATACTGCACTGGAAAAGCTAAATGTGGAGGAAATTCCTTCAGAAGGAGAGTTTGACCCCAATGTGCATAATGCAGTTATGCACATAGAGGATGATAATTATGATAAGAATTGTATAGTAGAGGTATTTCAGAAAGGATATAAGAGAGGAGATAAAATAATAAGATATAGTATGGTGAAAGTAGCAAATTAAGTTTAAATAAATGAGTGAAATGTTATAAGGACAATTTCAACTGAGTTAAATTTAGGAGGTAAGTTAACATGTCAAAAATAATAGGTATTGATTTAGGAACAACAAATTCTTGTGTTGCAGTTATGGAAGGTGGAGATCCAGTAGTTATAGCAAATTCTGAGGGTGCCAGAACTACTCCATCCGTAGTTTCCTTCCAGAAAAATGGTGAAAGACTGGTAGGTCAAGTAGCTAAAAGACAGGCAATAACAAATCCAGATAGAACTATAATGTCAATAAAAAGGCAAATGGGAACAGATCATAAGGTGGATATAGATGGGAAAAAGTATACACCTCAGGAAATATCATCTATGATACTTCAAAAAATAAAGGCTGATGCTGAAGCCTATCTAGGAGAACCTGTAACAGAAGCAGTTATAACCGTGCCTGCATATTTTAATGACAGCCAAAGACAGGCTACTAAAGACGCAGGAAAGATTGCAGGACTTAATGTTCGAAGAATAATAAATGAGCCTACGGCTGCTTCTCTTGCTTATGGCATGGATAAGATGAATACAAATCAAAAGATATTTGTATATGATTTAGGTGGAGGTACTTTTGATGTATCAATATTGGAACTTGGAGATGGGGTATTTGAGGTTAAGGCCACAAATGGAGATACCCATCTTGGAGGAGATGATTTTGATCAGAAGATAATGGATTATATAGCAGATACTTTTAAAGCTGAAAATGGAATAGATCTGAGAAAGGATAAAATGGCACTTCAAAGATTAAAAGAAGCAGCTGAAAAAGCAAAGATTGAATTGTCATCTTCCATGCAGACAAATATAAATTTACCGTTTATTACGGCAGATGCCAATGGCCCTAAGCACATAGACATGAATTTGACAAGGGCAAAATTCAATGAACTGACGGGAGATTTGGTAAATAAAACTATAGAGCCTATGAAAAAAGCTTTAAATGATGCGGGAATTACAATAAATGATATAAATAAAGTTATATTAGTGGGAGGTTCCACAAGAATACCGGCGGTTCAAGAAGCAGTAAAGAATTTCACTGGTAAAGAACCTTCAAAAGGTGTTAATCCTGATGAATGTGTGGCAGTGGGAGCAGCTATTCAGGCAGGGGTACTTACTGGAGACGTAAAAGATGTACTTCTTCTTGATGTAACACCACTTACTCTTGGGATTGAAACTTTGGGAGGAGTTGCTACTCCGCTCATCAATAGAAATACTACAATACCAACTAAAAAAAGCCAGATATTTTCCACTGCTGCAGATAATCAAACCTCTGTTGAAATCCACGTAGTTCAAGGTGAAAGACAGATGGCAGCTGACAATAAGACTCTGGGGAGATTTACTCTTTCAGGTATAGCTCCGGCTCCAAGGGGAATTCCTCAGATTGAAGTTACTTTTGATATAGATGCAAATGGTATAGTTAATGTATCGGCTAAAGACAAGGCAACTGGAAAAGAGGCAAATATAACAATTACAGCTTCCACTAATTTGAGTGACAGTGAAATAGATAAGGCAGTAAAGGAAGCTGAAAAATATGAAGAACAGGATAAAAAGAGAAAAGAATCCATAGAAGTTAAGAACAATGCAGATCAAATTGTGTATCAAAGCGAAAAGACATTAAAGGATCTAGGAGACAAGGTTTCAAGTGAAGACAAGAAAAATGTAGAGGAAAAGGCAGAAGCAGTTAAGAAAATAAAAGATGGCGATGATTTGGATGCAATAAAGAAAGCTACTGAGGATCTAACTCAGGCACTCTATGGAGTTACATCAAAAATATACAGTCAAAATGCTCAGGCAGGTCAAAATCCAGGAGCGGGCCCTAATCCAGGAGCAGGTCCAAACCCAGGAGCAGGTCCAAATCCAGGAGCTGGCACTCAGGGTGGATCAGGGAATAAAAATGATGACAATGTAGTTGATGCTGATTATAAAGTAGATGATGATAAGTAATATTTTCTCTTCACGATTGTATAATAAACGTGTATAATAGTAATAGTTAAGGGATGAGTTTTTGCTCTTCCCTTAATTTAAGTAGAGAATTGGATTTTTACTAAATAATACTTTCGTTTTAGGTGGTGAAAAATAAAAAGATGGCCAAAAAAGATTATTATGAAATACTAGGCCTTAAAAAGGGTGCCAGTGATGATGAAATAAAAAGAGCATTTAGAAAATTAGCATTAAAATACCACCCTGATAGAAATCAAGGAAATAGAGAAGCCGAGGAAAAATTCAAGGAAATAAATGAAGCCTATCAGGTCTTGTCGGATCCACAGAGAAAAGCTCAGTACGATCAGTTTGGTACAGCTGATTTTAACGGAGGTTCTGGATTTGAAGGGGGATTTGGTGGATTTGATTTTTCCGATATGGGCGGCTTTGGAGATATATTTGACTCTTTCTTTGGAGGAGGATTTTCTTCAAGCAGAAGAAGAAAAAATGGGCCAGAAAAAGGTGCAGATCTTGAATATACCTTAAATTTGACTTTTGAACAGGCAGTTTTCGGTGTGGAAAAGGAAATATCCATAACTAGAAATGAAAAATGTGAAGCCTGTAATGGAACGGGTGCCAAAAGAGGAACTCATCCACATACCTGTGACAAATGCGGCGGAACGGGGCAGGTGAGAACTCAAAGAAATACACCTCTTGGAAGTTTTGTAAGTATGAGTACCTGCGACAAATGCGGCGGAAAGGGTACTATTATCAAAGACAGGGATATATGTCCTGAATGCAGGGGTACGGGTACTGTTAGAAGGCGTAGAAGTATAAAAGTAAAAATTCCTGCAGGAGTGGATAATGGCAATGTAATCCCTATAAGAGGACAAGGCGAGGGAGGTAAAAATGGAGGCAGTCCAGGAGATCTGTATATAAATATAAGAGTATCATCTCATTCTAAATTTAAAAGAGATGGATTTGATATCTATTTGGATACTCATATTAGTTTTGGAAAAGCTGCTCTGGGAACAAGTATAAGGGTACCTACTATAGACGGAGATGTGAAATATGAAGTACCTGCTGGAACACAATCTGAAACTGTATTTAGATTGAGAGGAAAAGGTGTACCTAAAGTCAATGGAAGAGGCAGAGGAGATCAATATGTAAAAGTGATTGTGGATGTGCCTAAGAACTTAAATGAGAAGCAAAAGGAAGCTATTATGATGCTTATGGAGGCAAGTGGAGAGATCCCTGCGGGAGGAACTGGAAGAAAATCCTTTATGGATAAATTTAAACATGGATTTAAATAATTTGTAGATGCTGACAGCTTTTAACTTAAGGGCTGTCAGCAAACTTTATAGTTTTAATGTAGATCCAAATTGAGTGTAGGAGGAAATTCATGAAAAAAGAGTGGATAGAAGTGGCAATTATTACTAGCAGTGAAGCTGTAGAAGCGGTTTCTGGAATATTATACAATACAGGAGTTCAAGGTGTGTCCATAGAAGATCCTAAAGATATTGAATTTGAAAAGAAACGTCCCCAGGATTGGGATTATTTTGATGAAAGCTTGCTGAAGGTAAAAGATGGCGCAGTGATAAAAGGATATTATAAGGAAGATGAAAATCTTAAGAATTATCTGGAATATATAAAAGAAAGGGTAAATAATTTAAAAAACTGCGGGATAGATAAGGGAAAAGGCATTATCACCGTAAGTAAAGTGAATGAAGAAGATTGGGAGAATAACTGGAAGCAGTATTATAAACCTTATAGGGCAGGGAATAGAGTTGTGGTGAAGCCCATTTGGGAAAATTATAATCCTGAAAAAGATGATTTAGTAGTTCAGCTAGATCCAGGCATGGCCTTTGGAACTGGAACTCATGAAACTACGAGAATGTGTATAAAAGCTCTGGAGAAATATGTTAAGCTGGATTCGCAGGTGTTTGATATAGGCACGGGATCGGGAATACTGGCTATAACTGCAGCAGAACTTGGAGCAAAACATGTTATAGCTGTGGACATAAATGGTACGGCTGTGGAATCGGCCTTAAAAAACCTTGAATATAATGATGTAAAAAACATAGAGGTATTTCAAGGGAATCTCATGGAAAAGGTTCATGGAAAGGCAGATGTGGTAGTTGCCAATATAATTGCAGATGCTATAATATCCTTAACAGATGATGTAAAAAATTTTATAGTTCCTGGAGGAATATTTATATCTTCAGGTATAATAAAAGACAGAAGGAAAGATGTGATTGAAAAATTGAGGAATAGTGGATTTAAAATAAAAGAAGTAAATGAGGATGGGGAATGGATATGTGTAGTTGCAAAAAGGATGATATGAAGTGATGAATAAATTTTTTGTGCCTGAACAGGATATACACTGTAATACAGCTTTTATCAAGGGAGATGATGTAAAGCATATAAATAAGGTACTTAGACTTCAATGCGGGGATAAGGTAAATATAAACAACTGTGATGGCAAAGAATTTTTGGGAACTATAGAGAGTGTCGAGAGGGAAAGTGTTACAGTAAAAATTATAGAGGAAATTGAACTGTGCAATGAAAGTCCTGTTAAGATGTATCTATTTCAAGCACTGCCAAAATCGAGCAAAATGGATTTGATTGTGCAAAAAGCTACGGAAATAGGGGCATATGAAATAACTCCTGTTATTACCAGGAGGGTAGTGGTTAAAGTTGATTTTACCCAATCTAAGAAGGCGGAAAGATGGAATAAAATTGCCAAGGAGGCCTGTAAACAGTGTAAGAGAAGCAGGATACCAGTAGTGGATAGACCTATTGATTTTAAAGGACTTTTGCAATCATTAGTGCCTATGGATTTGATTTTTGTGCCCTATGAAAACGAAAAAAATTTGGGCATAAGAAATGTGATTGATTCTATAGACAATAGGGATACTATAAAAAAAGTAGCTGTAGTAATTGGACCTGAAGGTGGATTTGAAGAAAATGAGATAGAACTTCTCAAAAACATGAATTCTCATATAGTGACACTGGGACCTAGAATATTTAGGACAGAAACTGCGGGTTTTGTTTCACTAGCACTTCTCATGTATGAATTAGGTGATTTAGGAGGTATTATTAGGTGAAGGTAATTGACAGTGAAAAAGTTGATTTATCACTTGGCAATGAAGAATTTTTTCGTGTATATGGGCATAAAAAGGCAGTGGGGATGTTTACTCTAGGCTGCAGGGTGAATCAGTACGAAACCGAAGCTATGGCAGAAAAATTTATAGCTGAGGGATATAATATAGTTGGTTTTGATGATTGTGCAGATGTGTATGTGATAAATACCTGCACTGTAACTAACATGGGAGATAAGAAATCCAGACAGATGATACATAGGGCTAGGAGAAAAAATGGAAGCGCAATAATAGCTGTAGTTGGATGTTACTCTCAAATTTCACCTGAAAAAGTATCTAATATAGAGGGTGTGGATGTTGTTTTAGGTACCAGAAATAAGGGAGACATAATTTATTTGATAAAGAGGGCATGCTTGGAACATCGCAAGATAATAGAGGTCAATGACGTTCTTAAGAACAGAGTTTTTGAAGAACTTAATATAGATAAATATCAGTACAGAACTAGAGCTTTTCTCAAAATACAGGATGGCTGTAATAGATTTTGTTCTTACTGTCTCATCCCATTTGCCAGAGGAGCAGTATGCAGCAAACCTCCAGGTAAAGTTGTAGAGGAAGTAAAAAAACTTGCTCAAAATAATTTTAAAGAAGTGACGCTTTCAGGAATACATATTGCCTCTTACGGCATGGATATGAAAGATGATTGGAATCTTGCAGGGATACTGGAAGAAATAGATAAAATAGAGGGTATTGAAAGAGTTAGGATTGGTTCCATAGATCCCAAATTTTTTACAGAAGGTATCATAAATAGAATAAAAAAATTAAAAAAGTTGTGTCCACATTTTCATCTTTCCCTCCAGAGTGGATGTGATGAAACTTTAAGGAGAATGAATAGGCACTATACTGTTCTGGAATACGAGAAAATAGTCAAAGAATTAAGAGATGAAATAAAAGATGTGTCTATAACTACGGATATTATAGTGGGATTTCCAGGAGAGACAGAAGAAGAGTTCAGTAAGACCTATGATTTTTTGAATAGAATAGAATTTTCCAAAATTCATGTTTTTAAATACAGTCCAAGAAAAGGTACGAGAGCTGCGAGTATGAGGAAGCAGATAGATGGCAGGATAAAGGAAGAGAGAAGCAGCAAAGTTATAGAATTGGATAAAAAATTGGAAAAACAGTTTATGAATAAATTTTTAGGGAAGAATATGGATGTACTTTATGAGAGCCAACTTGAGAAAAATAATGATTATTATGAGGGGTATACTCCCAATTATATAAAAGTGATATCTAGAGGAGAATGTGGTCAGAATTTAGAAGGGAAAATTTTGAATACTGAGCTGAAAAGTTTAAAAGATGGATGTGTTTATGGAAAAATAAAAAGTTTTATTTGACTTTCAGAAGGATATTTTATATTGATTATTGAATAATTACTGTTAAGGAGGTGATGACTATGGAAGAATGTATTTTTTGCAAAATAATAAAAGGTGAAATACCATCTGAGAAAGTATATGAAGATGATATAGTGTTAAGCTTTAAGGATATAGAACCAGGTGCTCCAGTACATGTTCTCATAATACCTAAAAAACATATAAGGAGTATAAATGATCTTACTGAAGAAGATTCCAATATTATTGCTCATATATATTTGGTTGCAAAACAGATTGCAGATAAATTGGGTCTGGCAGAAAAAGGATATAGAATTGTGACTAACTGTGGTGAGGAAGCAGGGCAGACAGTACCTCATATTCATTTTCACTTATTAGGTGGCAGATCATTTAAATGGCCGCCGGGCTAAAAATTTTATTAAGGTGTATATGCTGAATTCAGAGGGATAATAATATATGCAGCTATATGAAATTGTTGACAGTGTCCAAAGATCTATTGTATAATTGCTATGTGCTATTTGACCTATGTTAACTGTATTTAATTTTTAAAATTAGATTGAGCTAGCGGAGGGAGGGAGATAATGTGTCAGAAATAAAAGTGGGAGAAAATGAGACTATAGAAAGCGCATTGAGAAGATTCAAGAGAAAATGTGCTAGAGCTGGTGTTCTTTCGGAAGTCAGAAAAAGAGAGCACTATGAGAAACCAAGTGTAAAGAGAAAGAAGAAATCAGAAGCTGCAAGAAAGAGAAAGTTTAAATAGAATTCTTTGAAAGAGGGTACCAAGTAATATGTCTCTTAAAGAAAATTTACAAGAAGACTGGAAGCAGGCTTTGAAGTCAGGTGATAAGCTTAGAGCAGGTACTATAAGTATGGTCAAAGCTGCTATTTTATTGGTGGAAAAAGCCGATGGAAAAAAACTTGACGATGATGAAAAGATCATAGATATAATATCAAAAGAAGTAAAACAGAGACGTGAATCTATACTTGAATTTGAAAAGGGCAAGAGACAGGATTTAATAGATAAAACAAAATCTGAAATACAGATCTTGTTAAAATACCTTCCTCAGCAGTTGAGTAAAGAGGATATTTCCGAGATTGTACGGAAAGCAGTTAATGAAGTAGGGGCACAGAGCATGAAAGACATGAAAAAAATTATGGCAATTGTAATGCCTAAAACCAGAGGCAGAGCAGATGGCAAACTTGTAAGTCAAATAGTAAAACAATATTTAAATAAATAGAAAGGTTGAGATTATATCTCAACCTTTTTTAATGGGAAAAATTTAAATAGTTCACAGCTTTAAGTAATTTATCATTCCTGTATTTCATAAATTAGTAAAGGTAAGAGAGTTGGGAGATAAATTCTTAGAGGTGATATTGTGAAAAATAAAATGTATGACACAAAACAAAATATTGCGGATAAGCTGGATTTGCCAAGAGATATAATTTTGAATATGCCTCAAATTAAAGTTATGGGAAATAACGAGATAATAATAGAAAATCATAAGGGCATCATACTATTTGAGGATAGTCAGATAAAAATTAATTCAGGTATAGGGTTGATATCAATATATGGAAGTAAATTTGAAGTGCTTTTTATAGGTGGAAGCACTATAACTATAGGAGGAAAATTTAAATCTATAGTTTATGAGGGAAACTGATAAATTTTCTTTTAAAAATTATAGAAATGGAATAATTTTAATTGAGATACAATCCCTTATACCTGAAAAGTTTATTAACCTTATGTGGGAAAATGACATCTGTATAAAAAATATAAAAAAGAAAAGTATTACCACTATGACTATGGAGATAGATTTAAAAGATTATGGTAAAGTAGAAAATATAGCCAGGAAGACCAGTACTAGAATAAAGATAATCAAAAGAAGGGGTATTACTTTTTTTATAATTAGGATTAAGAGAAAAATAACCCTAGTTTTAGGAGTGATTTTATTTGCTGCAATAATATATTACTTGTCTACATTTATATGGAATATAAAAATAGATTCTGCTGAAGGGATTCCACCTTATACAATAAGGCAGCAGCTTAAAGCTTATGGGATAGGACCAGGGACGAGTAAAAATAAAATAAACGTATATAGAATAGAACAGAAACTTATGAAGGACAATGATGACATAATGTGGGTTAAAGTGAGAATGCAGGGCTCTGAATTAAATATAAATGTAGTGGAGAAAAAATCTCCACCGGATATAAGTATGGATAATACTCCGTGTAATTTGGTGGCAAAAAAAGATGGCAAAGTATTGAGAGTATATACTACACTGGGTACACCAGTTGTAAAAGCGGGTGACGAGGTAAAAAAGGGCCAGATTCTTGTCAAAGGAGAGCAGGGAATTGAGGGATCTACTTATAGTGTACATGCCGCGGGGTATGTCATATGCAGTACACTGTATGAAAGCAGTGCTGATGTAAAAATAGATAATGTAAAAAATATCAGAACAGGTAAGAAAGTAGATAATTATTATATTAATTTGAGAGGTAAGAAGTTATATTTAAAAAAAGATAATAATAAATT